>JAEERZ010000104.1 GCA_016286075.1 Selenomonadaceae bacterium | reverse complement strand
ATAAAGGACCACTTGCTCCCAACCGGTCGGATTCAACCATGCTTTAAATGTAGCAGAGGTTTGGACGGCTATACAAACATATGGTTCCTGGATTTGTCTGGGCTTCATTGGACGATATACAATTTTATCCGCTCTCGGCAACCCCAGCAGTTCCCTTCCACAATATTCCATAGGCATGGTACGGATTGTCTCCGACATCATGACAGGGTTAAAATTAGGAGCTAAATAATAAGTAGCATATGAATCCTGCGGTTTTTGTCCTTCGTCATAGCACTCAATCTCCGGGTAATAGGAGCGGATGAGATCCCGCAAATAAGGGGCGACAAAACAGGCTGCACGACAACGATGAACGCGCCGGAATTTCTCCATATAGGTGAATAATAGAATATGATCGCCCATACCGGTTTCAAAATAATGAAAACAGACGAGCTGTCCCTCCGCCGAATATCGATGAGAAAAGACGGGCTTTCCATCCAGCGACAGGGAGACCTCCCATGGAATGAAATATTTCTCGGCAGAAACCAGCAGGATATCCGATACGTCCTCATCAAAAAAGACAATGCCGCTGTTCCCGTCACGGATATTAACATGCCAATTACCTGCCGGGATTTGGAGGCGCAATCCCACATTGAAATCCAATCGGACGCCGTCCAAGCCTTCCACTTCACCGGTGATCGGCTCATTGCTTACCATGCCGAGAAAATTTCTCGAACACTCTAACAACGCTTGCTGCGGAAGATCGGAAAGCTTTGGACCGCAAAAAATATGAACAAGCTTTTCCATTAATCAATCTCCCTCTTCTGTCTTTCCCTCAATATACTCCAATTACGATTCGTCAAACAGCGACAGCGCGGCGTTCCCCTTTTCCTCTCCCGGATACGGAATATTCATGTGTTCATAACCCACCCGCGTTACGATGCGGCCTCTCGGCGTCCGCATCAAAAAGCCGAGCTGAATCAGGAACGGCTCGTAGACGTCGGTAATCGTGTCCGTTTCCTCGCTGATGGCCGCCGCCAAGGTTTCCAGTCCCACAGGGCCGCCGGCGAATTTCTTTATCATCGTCGTCAGCATACGGCGATCCATACGGTCCAGACCCGCCTTGTCCACTTCCAGCTTCACCAACGCCTCATCCGCAAGCTTTTCCGTTATCACTCCATCTCCATTGATCTGCGCGAAATCGCGCACACGCTTCAAAAGGCGATTTGCCACGCGCGGCGTGCCTCGAGAACGGCGGGCGATTTCAATCGCCCCGGCGTCTTCAATACGAATTTTTAATATTTCCGCCGCACGCTTGATGATTTCTTTCAACGCTTCCGGACGGTAATATTCGAGCCGAAGCGGCACGCCGAAGCGATCGCGAAGCGGAGCAGCCAACGCCCCCCATCTCGTCGTCGCGCCGACAAGGGTAAACGGGGCAATATCCAATCGGATAGACCGCGCGCCGGGCCCCTTCCCAATAATGATGTCAAGCGCAAAATCTTCCATCGCGGAGTAAAGCACTTCTTCAATGCTTCGGGAAAGACGATGTATTTCATCAATAAACAGGACGTCCCGTTTTTCAAGATTCGTCAAAATCTCCGCAAGCGTTCTGGAATTCTCAATGGCAGGCCCGCTGGTCACACGGAAATTTACGCCTAATTCATTGGCGATGATTGCGGCCAACGTCGTCTTGCCAAGCCCCGGAGGACCGTAGAGAAGCACATGGTCAAGCGCTTCGCCCCGTTTCAAGGCTGCCTGGATAAACACGGAAAGATTCTCTTTTGCTTCATCCTGTCCTATATACTCTTTCAATTTACGCGGACGCAAGCTATATTGCCAATCGTCGGAGGACTGTTCCTCCATGGCCACGATACGGCCTTCCTGTTCTTCCACCGGTTACCTCCTCCCCGCAAATTCCTTCAACGCAAATCTAATCGTTTCCTCCGTGGTCATCGGCTTCGTAATACGCCGCAACACTGAGGAAATCTCGTCCTGTGAATACCCGAGTGCGGACAGCGCTGCGATTGCATCGGAAGTCGGCTCGTCCTGCAACTTTTCCGCAGTCGGAAGAGCGCCTTCGGCCGCACCCGCGCCTTCAAGCCCCGCAGTCTTATCCTTCAGTTCCAAAATCAACCGTTCCGCCGATTTTTTCCCGACGCCCGGAAGTTTTGTGAGCACAGCAATCTGTTGTCCATGAATTGCCTGAAAGAGCCTCTCGATTGTAATCGACGACAAAATCCCAAGAGCAACCTTCGGTCCAATGCCGGAAACGGAAATCAGCAGCTGGAACCCCTGATATTCTTCCTGGCTTTCAAAGCCGTAAAGGGTCATCGCATCCTCCCGTACGGCAAGGTGCGTATACAGCATTGCTTCCTCGCCGTTTTTCAGACGGCTCCGCGTCGAGGACGGAATAAACACGCGGTATCCGACTCCGCCAACATCCAAGAGGCAATAGTCCTGCAACAACTGTACGACCTTACCTCGTAAAAAACCTATCATAAATCATTCCTCCATGCCGGGCTGCTCATGAAATGCAACGCACAGATTGCGGCCGCCAACGCGTCCGCCGTGTCGTCCGGCTTCGGCGGCGCAGGAAGGTTCAAAAGCTTCGTGACCATGTAAATCACCTGTTCCTTGGTCGCTTTTCCGTATCCTGTCACCGATTGCTTAATCTGAAGCGGCGTACGCTCCACGATTTCCAGGTTGTTCTTCGCTGCGGCGAGCAGGACGACGCCACGTGCCTGACCGACGGGAATCGCCGTCGTCACGTTGCGGTTGAAAAAAAGCTGCTCGACGCCCATCGCATCAGGTCGATATTTTTTGATCAGCGCATCAATCTCGTCATAAAGTTTCATCAGTCGATCCTGCATACGCGCTTTCGAACTCGTCGTAACGGAGCCGTACTCATGAGGAATCAATCGACTCCCCTGCGCCGCTTCGACGAATCCATACCCGCAAATCGCCGTGCCAGGATCAATCCCAAGTACCAGCAATCTTTTTCCCGCTTTCCAATCAAATCTAATACTTGTTCTATTATAACATGCTTTCGTATCCTTCGCTATGATTCAGCGTTGTTTCTGCAAGGAAACGCCATCACGATATGTTTGAGAATCTTCCAATCTCAACTTTTCTTTCGGCTGAGGAACAAGCCGGAAACCGCCCCCGTCGCATACGACCAGCCCCAGTTCGGAAAAAATTTGCAGCGCGATCTGCAAAATCTCCGGCGAGGTGTTGCATCTTCCGGCCAATAATTTGTCGTTTTCGGAAAAAGGCCTTTCCGTCTGCATTTTCTTCAATGCAAGATAAATACCGCCAAGAATTTCCCTTGTCGGAAAAACGCTGCGTTTTCTGGAAGAACGAAGTTCCTTCAACTTGCACTGCACGGAGATTTTTCCGTTCCACTCGTTAATCTCCGGCATATATGCCATATCGACGTTGCCGCGGTAAAGCAATACCAATTTTTCGCTCATATTCCAACCAATCGCTTCGAGCGAATCTGCGCCTCCCCGCAGTGAAAATTTCAAATGCTGGCCCTCACGCCCTATCGTCTTCGCATCGAATCCCCGCACGTCAAAACTTCCAAAAAGAGGTTTCGGATTTGCCATCCCGTAAGGTTCCAATTTCGCCAAATCCTCAACCAATTCAATAGTGATATCCTTCGGCAGCAAATCCGCTTCCAATTCCAAACGCGGAATATAATCCTCTTCGTTCAGATGAAGAGCGGCATAGTTATCCAACGCAGCACGCAAATCGTCAATCTTTTCGGGCAACACGGTAAGACCCGCCGCCATCTCGTGCCCCCCGAACTGCACCAAAGAATCCTTTGCCGCCGTCAGCGCGTCAAAAAGATGAAAACCCGGAATACTGCGGCACGAACCCTTTCCGATTCCATCCTGCACATTGATAACGACTGTGGGCCGATAATAGAGCTCGACAAGCCTTGACGCGACAATCCCTATCACGCCAGGATGCCAACCTTCCCCTACCACGACGAGAGTACGGGCCGCCGCCGTGTCGACAGATGCGAGCTGTTCCTTCGCCTGCTCGACGATATCCGCCTCGACCTGCTGCCTTTCGCTGTTCAGCTGATTCAATCCTTGCGCAATCTCCAAGGCTTTTTCCCCGTCTTCGGAAAGAAGCAGTTCCACGCCGCGCATCGCCGTTTCCAGACGACCCGCCGCGTTGAGCCTCGGAGCAAGCATGAATCCGACCTGCCCGCTGGATATATCCTGACCGGAAAGGCCGGCTGCTTCTATCAACTGGCGCAGTCCTTCAATCTTCGTATCCTTCATACGGGACAAGCCAATCTTTACCAGCTTCCTGTTTTCCGAAAGCAGCGGCACAATATCGGCGACCGTCCCTAACGCGACCAATTCCAAATCGTCTTCAAAACTCTCATTGCGTAATTCCCGGAATAACGCCTGGCAAAGCTTAAACGCGACGCCGACTCCCGCCAAATCCTTGAACGGATATTCGCAATCCGTTCTGTGCGGATCGACGACTGCCGCCGCTTCCGGCAATTTCTCTCCCGGCAAATGATGATCCGTGACCACTATGTCCAGCTTTCCATGCAGAGCTTCTATTTCCGATATGCTGGCAATCCCGCAATCCACCGTCACCACGAGTTTCGCTCCGTCATCCGCCAACTGGTTCAGCGACTCCGTATGAAGCCCATATCCTTCCTGACGGTCGGGAATATAATAATCCGCCTCCGCACCGAGACGGCGAAGCGCACGTACAAGAAGGGTCGTGGACGTAATGCCGTCTACATCGTAATCCCCGTAAACGATGATTCTTTCCGAGTTTTCAATCGCGCGCCGAATACGTGCAACCGCCCGCTCCATATCCCGCATCAAGAACGGATCGTAATATTCCTGCTCCGTTTCGGGACGCAAAAAGGCCTTGGCCTGTTCCACATCGCAAATATTCCGCCTGCGCAATATTCCCGCGAGAAAAGGAGATATACCAAGCTGCGCGGCATATTTGACGTCCTCTTCTTCCCTATCGCCAACAACCAACCATTTTTTTCGCAACAAATATTCCTCCATTATTGACCGCAAAAGAAAAGGCACACGGGTAAAGTCTCGTGCGCCTTTCATTTTTCTTTACCGCGCCGCCTTTTTCGCCTCGCTCCAATTCCGAAGCGTCACCCAAAGCGGACTCGCGACAAAAATAGACGAATAACATCCACTGAAAAATCCGACGAGAAGCGCAAAGGAAAAATCTTTCGTCGTGTCGCCGCCGAACCAGTACAGCGCAAACGTGGTGAACAAAACCGTGCATACCGTATAGAGGGAACGCGTCAACGTCTGATAGATACTGCGGTTCGCCAGTTCGACAATATCGCCGCCGCGTCGAAAATGAAGCCGCAGATTCTCACGAATACGGTCGAAGATAACGATAGTATCGTTAATCGAATAACCGACAATGGTCAACAGCGCCGCGACGAACGAGGAATCCACCTGCTTTTGCAGGATTGAGAACACGCCCAGCACCACGAGCACGTCATGAATCAATGCCAGAACCGCCGCAATACCGAAACGGAACTCAAAGCGGAAAGACACGTAAGCGACAATCAAAAGCCATGAAAGCAACGTTGCCAGCGCCGCATTCATCAAAAGCTCCGCGCCCATGGTCGCTCCGACTTTCTCCTCCCGAAGCACCGAATACGCGCCCAGTTTTTCTTTAAGGGAAGCCATGACCGCTTTTCGATCATTTTCCTCCAAATCCACCGTGCGAATCATCACGTCCCGCGCCTCGGTAGCGTTGCTTGCGTCGCCGGACAGCTGAATCATACTGTTGTCGAGATCATAGCCTTTCATGACCTCGCGCACCGCCCCGATCGAGACTTTCTCGTCAAAGCGAAGCTCGATGAGCGTGCCTCCGGTAAAGTCGATGCCGAAATTGAAGCCCTTTACGAACATGGACACAATACCGGGAATGATCACGCACAGGGAGAGGAAATACCAAAGCTTTCTGCGTCCTACAATATCAAAATTACGCACGCTTCACACCCCCTTCCGTCGCCGGCGCGGCCTTTGCGCCGTAGACAAACGGGTTCGTGAAGATATTCGCTCCAATCAAGAGCTTCAACATGAACTGCGTCAACGAAATCGCTGTAACCATGCTCAAAACAACGCCAAGTCCCAGCGTAATCGCGAAACCGCGAATCGAGCCGGTGCCGAACATGAACAACACGATAGACGCTATGATCGTCGTGATATTGGAATCAAAAATCGTTGTGAACGCACGCTTGAAGCCCGAATTCATCGCCGCGCGAAGCGTCTTGCCCGTCTGATACTCTTCTTTGAAATGCTCGAAAATCAACACGTTCGCGTCGACCGCCATACCGATGGACAGGATAATACCCGCCACGCCAGGAAGCGTCAGCGTCGCGTCAAGGAATTTCAGCGAAGCCAACAGCATCAAAACATACGCCATCAAGCTGATATCCGCGATAAAGCCGGACAACCGATAAAACACGATCATGAACAAGAGCACCGCGCCGATGCCCACCGCAAAGGCAAATTCGCTCTTGTCTTTCGAGTCTTGTCCAAGCGTCGGACCGACGGTACGCGTTTCGATAATATTGACCTTGACCGGAAGCGCGCCGCTTCGGAGCAGAATCGCAAGGTTATGCGCTTCCTCCAGCGTCCGCGATCCGGTGATAACGGCCTTGCCGCCAAGAATCGGCTCCTTGACGTTCGGCGCAGTCAGCACCTCGCCGTCGAGCAGTATCGCAATCGTACGCCCGACATTCTTCGTCGTTAAGTCGCCAAATTTTTTTCCGCCCTCGTCGCTGAACTCCAGCGCGACGAGATTTTGCCCGGACTGGTCGGTCTGCTCCTTCGCGTCCTTGAGGTCGGTACCCGTAAGAACCGTCGTGCCTGCCTCGTCCTTGAATTCCAACATCGCCGTCTTGCCAATGACCTGGATCGCCTTATCCGGATCCTTGATGCCCGGCAATTCCACAATGATACGGCGCGCGCCCTGCCGCTGGATAATCGGCTCCGTCAATCCCAGCTCGTTGACGCGCTTTTCCATAATCCGAACGACGCGCTGCATGGCGTCGTCGTTCACCTGCGCCTCCTCGGTGTCCTCGGCCTCCAAAACGACATGCGTGCCGCCCTGCAAATCAAGTCCCTGCCGAATCGAATATGCCAGCGGAGAAACAAATGCGATGAACAAACCTACAATCGCCGCTATAACGATTAAAAGCTTTCCGAATTCCTCTTTTCTCAACGATAGCTCAGCCCTTTCCTTGTTACGATCCTATTATTCATCAGTTCTCGATGCGTGACTGCATGACCGATATCGGATAAGAAGCCGACAAAAAACCGATGCCCGCATCCTCCGCTTTATCCGTCGAAATCCCCAGCACCGCCACCGTCATATCCTCGGATGCCTGTTCGCGTTCCAACGTCAACGCATACTCTAAAATATTTTTCGCGATGAACTCGACGTCTTCCGCCGGATTGCCGCGAATAATCTCCCAAAGCCGTTCTTCCTCGAAATGAGCGCCTCCTCGCTTTTTCCCCGCAACGCGGATTCCCTCGGTGACTGCGGCGAGAATCATCCCCTGCGCCAGCGGAAGCTCATAAGTCTGCGGATTGACGTTCCGGCTCATGCCGAGAGCCGTCGCCTCGTCGTCGTAAACCGTCTCGTATTCTTCCGTCCAGACAAAGACGGGCGTTTGTCCGCTCCGACCGATTGTCACCGTTTCCGCCTCGGCGTCTATGCCAAGAATCGTAAGCGCGCAGGCGACTTTTCGATCCTTCATTTCATAAAGCTCGTCATGAACGGCCTTGGCAACGGCCTCATTATCTTTGCCCGACAG
>JAEERZ010000103.1 GCA_016286075.1 Selenomonadaceae bacterium | reverse complement strand
AGGCCCTCGATCTCGCGCCGCTCTCTCTCGAAGAAAGACATACTCTCGGCAACGACATTGACATCGAAGTCAAAGAGTTGGTGCGAAAATTCGGCGACTTCACCGCCGTGGACAAGACCTCGTTCGAGGTGCGGCATGGGGAGGTCTTCGGCCTTTTGGGGCCGAACGGAGCGGGCAAGACGACGACCTTTCGGATGCTCTGCGGCCTCTTGCCCCTGACCAGCGGCCATCTCAGCGTCGCCGGGGTGAATCTCCGGGATGCCCGCACGGAGGCTCGCGCCAATATCGGCTATGTGGCTCAGAAATTTTCCCTGTACGGGAATCTCACCGTGGAGCAAAACCTGTCCTTTTTCGGCGGCGCTTACGGCCTTTCCCGGAAAGATATCGCGCAGCGGCTGGAAGAAACGCTGCAGGAATTTCATTTGGAAGAATATCGCAAATCGCCGGCGGAGTCCCTGCCCGGCGGCTATAAGCAGCGGCTTTCCATGGCGGCGGCGCTGCTTCACAAACCGAAAATCCTGTTCCTCGACGAGCCCACCAGCGGCATCGACCCGCTGGCGCGACGGGATTTTTGGCGGCAGATCACGGACCTCTCGGCGAAGGGGACTACCATCATCGTGACGACGCATTTCATGGAGGAGGCCGAGTATTGCGACCGCATCATGATCCAGGATCAGGGAAAGCTTCTCGCCATCGGCACGCCTGCCGACCTTCGGATGCAGTACGGCGATGAATCATCGACCATGAACGAAGTCTTTATCCGCATCGTGGAAACGGCGCGAGGGAAAGGAGGCGCGGCCTGATGAATGGAACCGGATTTTTCCGTCGTCTCGTGGCGCTGTGCCGCAAGGAATTCGTTCAGCTCTGGCGGGACAACAGCAGTCTCCTGATCGGGACGGTGCTGCCGATTCTCCTGATCATTATCATCGGCTCCGGCATTTCTCTCGACGTGAAGAACGCGCCGATTGCCGTGGTGTTGGAAGACGCCTCGCCCACGGCGCAGGACGCGGTGAGTTTCCTGTCCGGTTCCGAGTATTTCTCGCCCCGGTACGTGACCTCCCGGGCGGAGGCCGTCCGGATGATGGACGACCGGAAAGTCAACGCGATTCTCGTGGTTCCCGCGGATTTCTCGTCGAAGCTGGAACGGCGGGAGGCGAAGCTCCAGCTCATTTCCTACGGCGCCGATCCCACCACGGCCACTTCCATTAACGGATACGTGGAAGCTGGCGTCGCCGCCTTCAACGCGGCCCGCGTCGCCGGGTATGCGCCTCAAGGCATGGTGACGGTGGAGAACCGCATGTGGTTCAACGACGCTCATTCCAGCACCTGGTATTTCGTACCGGGGCTGATGATGCTGATCACGACCATCGTGGGCGTCTTCCTGACCTCGCTGGTCATGGCGAGGGAATGGGAGCGCGGGACGCTGGAGTCCATCTTCGTGACGCCCGTACGGAAGGAAGAGCTGCTGCTGGCAAAAATGATTCCCTATTTCTGCATCGCGATGCTGGGCTTCTTCCTTTGCCTGCTGACGTCTCACTTCTTCTACGAGGTGCCGCTCTACGGCTCTATCGTCATGCTGGTCATCTCGTCGGTGCTCTATATGTTCGTGGCTCTCGGCCTCGGGCTTTTGATTTCCGCCGCCACGAAGAGTCAATTCCTGGCCAGCCAGGTTTCCCTCGTGCTGAGCCTGCTGCCTGCTATGATGCTCTCCGGCTTCCTCTTCGACTTGCGGAGTGTTCCCGAGTGGGTGGCGGCGGTGGGACATGCGCTGCCCTCCACCTATTATTTGGAGCTTTTGAAATCCCTGTTCCTGGCGGGCAACAACTGGCCGCTGATCGGGAAGAACTGCGCGATTCTCGCCGCCTATGCCGTGCTGCTGCTGGGGCTGGCGTTTTTCGCCACGCGAAAGAAGGTGGAGTGATTGGACGCGTGGAAGAGCTTTATTGAAAAAACGCGCTGGATGATTCGCAAGGAGTTCTTGGCGACCATCAGCGATCCCCGGACGCGGCTCGTCCTGCTCATGCCGGTGCTTGTGCAGACTATGCTTTTCGGCTATACGGCGACCTACGACCTCGATCTCGCCCCCTATGTGGTGCTGGATATGAGCCACAGCGCCGCGGCTTCGGATTTCGAGACGGACATCGACGGGTCCCCCGCCTTCCGGCGCGTACGGACCCTGTCCAATTCCAACGAGATCGCGGAGGCCATCGACAGCGGCGAAGCCATGCTGGCAATCTCCATTCCTTCAGACTTTGAAACGAAGCTGAATCGGGGTGAAGCTTCGCCCATACAGGTCATCACCGACGGGCGGAACACCATGACCGCCACCACCGCCAGCAACTACGTGGAGCGCATCGTCGCCGCTTACAACGCGGAGCGGAATCCGAAGGCGATGGCGGTATCATTGGAAACCATCGCATGGTACAATCCGAATCTGATCACCCGCTGGACGTTCCTGCCGTCGCTGATTGCGATGCTGGCCTTCAATCAGGTGCTGATATTGAGCGGCCTTTCCGTGGCCCGGGAGCGGGAGCAGGGGACCTTCGACCAGCTCCTTGTGACGCCGATTTCCCCGACAATCATCCTGATCGGAAAAGCGGCGGTGCCGGTGCTGATGGGCATGATTCAATCCACATTGGTGCTTTTGATCTGTCGTTTCTGGTTCCAGGTTCCGATGGCGGGCAACCTGTTGACCCTTTGGGCGGTGCTATTCGTTTTCACGTTGAGCTGCACGGGTATCGGCCTTTCCATTTCCGCCATTTCCTCTACCATGCAGCAGGTCATGGTCTATTGCTTCCTGCTGCTGATGCCGATGATCCTCCTCTCCGGGACCGCGACCCCGGTGGCGAATATGCCCGAGATTCTGCAAATCCTGACCTACGCCGACCCGCTCCGCTTCGCCCTCGATTCGGTGTGGCGGGTGTATCTCGAAGGGGTCGGACTTTCCGCCATCGCGTGGAATTTTGTGCCGATGCTGGCCGTCGCCTCCGTGACTTTCCCGCTGGCGGGCTGGCTGTTCCGACATAATCTGGGGTAATCAAATATGTTTCCACACTCCCCCCGTCAGCTTCGCTGACACCCCCCTCGAAGAGGGGGGCGATATTGCCTCCCTCTTTGAGGGAGGTGGCGCGAAGCGCCGGAAGGAGTTCCATTATTTCGTCATAATCGCCTACGAGCAATACGGGCGCTATGAGATACAATCATTCTTCAATCCAATTACAGAAAGGGTGGTACGTATGGCAGACAAAAAGCAGAACGCAATTAAGTACGGCGAGGTCATCGCCAAGTGCTGGAAGGACGAGGCGTACAAGAAACGCTTCATTGAGGATCCGGAGGGTGTTCTCTCTGAGGCGGGCTTCGTCGTCGAGGAGGGCGTGACCTACAAGGTCGTTGAGCAGCCGAAGCTGGTCAGGTATCTGGTGTTGCCTCATGAGGGCACGAAAGCAGCTGTCCAGGACATGGCGAAGCGTTTCCTGAACCAGGCGGAGAAAAGCGACGTCATGATTCCCGAAGGGACGGAGGTTCGTATCCTCCAGAACACCGACGATGTGCGCTATATGATTCTTCCCGCGTCGCCGAAATCCCTGTCGCAGGCCGAGCTGAAAATGGTCGCGGGCGGCGATGATTCGGTAGAGACATACACGGATACGGCGGTCGCTGTTTATGAAGTGGAGGCGGCGGCAACGGGTACCACTGCAGCGGTCGAGGTTGAGGTTGTAGTTGCCGGCGTGGCCGTCCTGATCTAAAGAAATTTTTGGGTGAAAAGATAGCGTCGGCAATCGCCGCCGCTATCTTTTTCATGGCAACGGCTTGAACGGTTTTTGTACTGTTTTGTTTATACTAATCACTGTTAGAAATCTTTGATTTCTGATCAGTGATTGCATGAGACGGCATCCGAGCCGTAGGCTCGGATGTAGCCTGCGCAGCAGGCGTATTTTCGGTTAAAAATTTTTATATTTTTTAGTCGAAAATTAGTATTAGATTTCTGTACATAGGAGTACGCAAGCATGAGCGGTTTGGAAATCAAGAATGTCATCGAATCGCCGACCGACGATGCGGAATATCTCCGCGAAGTGGCGGAGGCGAAGCGAGCGCTGGAGCTTTGGACCATGGAGCCGGGCTTTCGGGAGGCGTTTCTCTCCGCTCCGGAGGAGACGCTTTCTGCGCACGGTCTTTCCGTCGACGCGTTGTCGGTGAAAATTCTTGCCGACCATGATACGGCTGTAAAATACCAAAAGACGCCGCCCGAGGAACTGCCCTCGGCGGTGCGGCGATATCGGGCTTTCATTCAGGAAAAGGTGACGGGGCGCGAGCGCATGACGAAAGAGTACTGCGTGCCGAAGCATGCGGCGTTCCGCGCTTGGCGGAGCCGTCAAATCAATCGTTGCTGGGCGGAGCTGGGGTTGCGGAACCGTTCGTTGGTCCATGTGCCGATGACCTTTGAGCTGGATCTCGGCTGCTCGGTGGGCTGCCCCTTCTGCGGAGTCATGGCGGGGCGGCTGCAAAAGGTCTGCCCCCATGACGAGGAAAACGCCGCTCTCTGGAAGGGAGTCCTCTCTTTCGTGAAGGAAACCATCGGCGATGCGGCGGGGCATGGCACGTGCTACTACGCCACCGAGCCTCTCGACAATCCGGATTATGAAAAATTCACAGACGACTTTTTCGAGGTCTTCGGCGTTGTCCCGCAGCTCACGACCGCGGCCTCCATGCGGAAGCCGGAGCGCACCCGCGCCTATCTCTTTGACGCGCTGAAAAAATATCGGTGGATTCATCGTTTTTCCGTTTTAAGCCTCGACGTCCTGCACAAAATCTACGAAACCTTCACGCCGGAAGAACTGCTTTGCGTCGAGCTGCTGCCCCAATTCACCGAGGCGCCGCAAAATATGTTCGCCAACGCGGGCCGCGCCCGCGAAAACGACGCGCTTCGTGTGGATGATGGGGACGGAAGCACCATATCCTGCGTCAGCGGTTTCATCGTCAACATAGCGGAGCGGTCCGTCCGCCTAATTACCCCCTGCGGCGCGGATGAGGCGCACCCCACCGGGGAATATCTTGTCGCGAAGGAATTTTTCTCCGATCTTGACGGTTTCAAGCGAGTCCTCGTTTCTTTCATCGACCGCTATATGTCGGCGGATTTTCCGAAGGATCGGCCGTTGCTCCTCCGTCCCACCATTTCCTTCGACAAGACGGCGGAGGGAATCGCGTTTTGCCATACCGACAAATTCCGCCTGAAATTCCAGGGTACGGACGAGCTATCCCCGTCGCTCTATCAGGACGTGCTGGAAAAACTGCAAGAGGGCGGCAAGACCGCCTACGACGTAGCCGAAGAGCTGATGGAGGAATCCGGCGCGTTTCCCGCCAACGTGTTCTTCATTCTGGAAAAGTTCGAGTCGGCGGGGCTGTTTTTAGAGCCTTACGAGATCGGGAAATGTTAAGGAAGCACTGAACAAGTCCCTTCACGCCCTTGCCGTGTCTTTTTCCGTCATGCTGTGTCAGATGCCGCTCGACGTAGCGATGCTACGCCTTCGCGCATCTTCCTTACCTGACGAAAAAATCCCTCGGCAAGGCCATAAATTGACTTATTCAGTGTTTCCTTAGACGCTTTCGTTTTGTATCTGTGAAACAGATTTTTATCCCGAGAAAAATGATATTATTTCGGTTATTATATTTCGCTGATTATATGGAAGGAGACAACAGATGCGAACGGAGGATATCGGCGCGCTCATCGCGCGGGAATTGAAGATCAAACCGAAGCAGGTAGAATCGACGATGGAGCTTTTGGACGGCGGGAACACGGTGCCGTTCATCTCCCGCTATCGTAAAGAGGCTACGGGGGAGCTTGACGAGGAACAGGTGCGCACGGTGGAGGAGCGTATGACGTATCTTCGGAACCTCGTAAAGCGGCAGGAGGAAATCGTCGCGAAGATCGAGGAGCAGGGGAAGATGACGGACGAGCTTCGGGAGGCCATCGAGAAGGCGCAGAAGCTCCAAGAACTTGAGGACCTTTATCTGCCCTATAAGCAGAAGAAACGCACCCGCGCGCAGATTGCCCGGGAGCGCGGCCTTGCACCGCTGGCGGAAGCGATGCTCGCGCAGGAGGAAACCACGCGGGACGCTCTCTCTGTGGCGGCGGATTTCGTCGACGAGGAGAAAGGCGTGGCCACAGCGGAGGAGGCGTTGGCGGGCGCCGAGGATATTGTGGCCGAGACGGTCATGGAGGAGGCGGCGCTGCGCCAGAAGATGCGGAAGGAGCTTTGGCAGACGGGCGTTATCGTCACCGAGCTCGACAAAGAGGCGGAGGAAAGCCAAACCTTCCTGATGTACGACGCTTACGAGGAGCCGGTGCGGACGTTGCCCTCCCATCGCGTGCTGGCCATTAACCGCGGCGAGAAGAAGGGCTGTCTCAAGGTGCGTCTCAAGACGGACCACGAGGCGAAATGCGAGGCCATCTACCGGGGCGTTTTCAAACAGCCGTCGAGCTTTGCCGAGCCGCTGCGCCTCGCCGTGGAGGACGGCTACAAGCGGCTGCTCTTCCCGGCGTTGGAGCGCGAGATCCGCACGGCGCTGACGGAGAACGCGGAGGCGCAGGCGATTCACGTCTTCGGCGCGAACCTCAAACAGCTTCTTTTGCAGCCGCCGCTGGCCGGTCATGTGGTGCTGGGCCTTGACCCCGGCTACAGGACGGGCTGCAAGCTGGCTGTAGTGGACGCCACGGGCCACGTCCTCGACCATGGCGTCATCCAAGTGACGCAGAGCGACGCGGCAAAGCAGGCGGCGGAGCAAAAGGTGCTGGGGCTCATCCAAAAGCACCATATCACGCTGATTTCCATCGGAAACGGCACCGCCTCCCTCGAAACGGAGGAATTCACCGCGAAGCTCATAAAGGAGCATAATCTCACGGACGTTCATTACCTGATTACCAACGAGGCGGGGGCCTCCGTTTACTCCGCCTCGAAGCTGGCGAAGGAAGAACTGCCGGAGTACGACGTGACGATTCGGGGGGCGGTGTCCATAGCGCGCCGCGTGCAGGACCCCCTTGCCGAGCTCGTCAAGATCGACCCGAAGGCTATCGGCGTTGGGCAATATCAGCACGACGTCAATCAGGCGGAGCTCTCCCATACCCTTGACGCGACCATCGAGTCCGCCGTGAACCATGTGGGCGTCGACCTCAATACGGCCTCGGGCGAGCTGCTGCGGCACGTCTCGGGCATCAACGCCAGCGTCGCGAAGAACATCGTCGCCTATCGGAATGAGAACGGCTCCTTCCATAAGCGGCAGGAACTTCTGAAAGTGCCGCGTCTCGGTCCTGCGGCCTTCACCCAGTGCGCGGGCTTCCTGCGTATCCGGGGCGGCTCGTCGCCCCTCGACAACACCCCCGTGCATCCTGAGTCTTACGCCCTTGCGGAAAGGATTCTCGACCGTCTCGGGTTTGAGCCGCAGGACCTTGGCGACCGAAAGTCCGTCGATTTTCTCGCGGCAAAGGCCAAGCTCGTGAACGAGGAAAAGCTGGCAAAGGACCTTGACGCGGGGCTGCCCACCGTTCGCGACATCCTTGCGGCGCTGGTGAAGCCGGGCCGCGACCCGCGCGAGGACTTGCCCGCGCCGTTGACGAGGCAGGCCATCGTCAAGCTCTCCGACATCAAACCGGGCACCATCATGCGCGGTACGGTACGGAATATCACCGACTTCGGCGTATTCGTGGACATCGGCATTAAGACGGCGGGGCTCATCCATATCTCCGAGCTCAGCAATAAGCGCGTGCGGCATCCGCTGGACGTGGTGGCCGTCGGCGACGTCCTGAACGTCAGGGTCCTGAAGGTGGGCGAAGAGCG
>JAEERZ010000102.1 GCA_016286075.1 Selenomonadaceae bacterium | reverse complement strand
ACGCGAAGAAGAGGATCAGCCGCGCAGGGCTGCCTTCTGTCATATCCTTCGCCACGCTGATCCCCCCTTTCTTGGTCGGCTTGTTAGAAGCCCGTCATTTTCGTCACAAGATAACGCAATTCTTCGCGCATCACACAAACGCTATTGTCGAGCGCGGAGGCCTCCGGGCCGAACCAAAGATAATGCAGTGCGCGAGGCTTCGCGTCTGTCCGATAACCCGTCGGAACCGGCGTCACCGTGACGCCTTGCTTCTCAAAGTTCAGCACCGAACGCTTCATATGAAACGCCGATGTCACAAGAAGTGGTTGAGAAAAGCCTCGTTCCCGCAACAATTGCGCCGTGAATCTGGCGTTCTCCCCCGTAGTTCTGCTTGCCGGCTCCAAAATAATGTCTCGGTCAGGCACACCCAACCCCAACAGAGCACGCCGTGCCGTCTCTGCTTCCGAAGGCCCGTCCTCTAATACCTTGCCACCAGTAAACAAAATCGGGATGTGCAGCCGATGATAGAGGCGCACTGCCGCCAAGAGACGCGTCGCCGAGCCCTCTCCGAGCCCATCCGAGCCGTCGAAGTCAGGCGTCCCCTTGGTTGCGCCGCCGCCCAGCAAAACAATCACATCGCCTGACGGGTTCTCCGGCGGCAAATACGCTTCCTCCAAATTCCGCATCAGCGCCGCCGACAAATACGGCGTCGAGAATGCGTAAAAAATCAGCGTCACCACAAAAATCGCCGCCGCAATTCCTTGTTCCCGCCGCCGCCATAGCTTAACCGACATCAAAAGAAACAAAAGGAAAAAAATCCCCGGCGGCAAAGCAAATGTCACGCCGAATTTCAAAAAAGCTATCATAAAGCCGCCCCCTTCCAAAAGGGAGCGGCTTTATGATATGCATTGGAAAAGACTTCCCGTTTCACGATGCATTCGCCTTCTCAACAAAATACTCAAACGTCCGGCGCAGGCCTTCCTCCAGCGAAACGGACGGCTTCCAGTTCAGTCCCCGCCGCGCCCGCGTATTCGACAGCGACGACTTGTAAATATCGCCCGGACGCTCCGGCCCGTACTTCGGAATGATCCTCCGCCCCGCCACGTTCGACAGCACGTCCACCAATTCCCGCAGGCTCGTCTGCGTCTGCGTGCTGAGATTATAGACCACATTCGCCTCCGCCGTCGTCAGCGCCGCCGCGACGCCTTCCGCGATATCCCCGGCGTAAATGAAATCCCGCGTCTGCTCGCCGTCGCCGAAAATCGTGATTTCCTTTTCCTCCGCGACGCTCCGCGCGAAAATGCTGATGACGCCGCCTTCGCCGCCGTCGCCCTGCCGCTCGCCATAGACGTTCGCGAAGCGAAGCACGACGTAATCGAGGCCGAAGCACTCATGGTAAAGCTCCAGATACCGCTCCGCCGTCACCTTCGACAGTCCGTAGAACGACATCGGCGCCAGCTTATGCGCCTCCTTGATTGGCAAATCGCGCTCCGGTACGTCGCCGTAAGCCGCCGCCGTCGAGGAGAACACCACGCGGCGCACGCCGCTCTGCCGCGCAGCCTCCAGCACCCGTATCAGGCCGATGATATTGCTTTCCGCGTCAAAATCGGGTTCCTCCAGCGAGTGGGACACCAGCGTCTGCCCCGCCAAATGCACAATGGCGTCATACTGTCCCGTGGCGACTATGCCCGCAAGGCCTTCGTCCAGCACGTCCATCTCGATGAGTTCCATTCCCTCCTCGAGGTTCTCCCGCCGCCCGAAGGAAAGATTGTCCAGCGCCACCGGCTCGTCGCCCCGCGCTTTCAAATGACGCATCAAATGCGAGCCGATAAAGCCCGCTCCTCCCGTAACCAACACCTTCATAAAATGCACTCCCCGCGCTTCTGCGCGAATTTGTATTTATTCTCCAAGCTTCTTCAGTTCCGCCAAATACCGTTTCACCGCGTCTTTCCAATCCGGCAAACGGCGAAAGCCGCCTTTGTCCAGCGACGCCTTTGACAGCCGCGAATTCTTCGGCCGCACCGCCTTCGTCGGATACATGTCCGACGAAACGGGCGTCACCTTTGTTTTCAAGCCGCGCTGTCGGATTGCCTCCGACGCAAGCTCCGCCCAAGAGCAGACGCCCTCGTTCGTCGCATGGTACACGCCGTAACGGTCGCTTTCCGCCATATCCGCCAAAAGCTCCGCCAAATCCGCCGTGTACGTCGGCGAGCCGATCTGATCGTCCACCACCGTCAACGCATCCCGCGTCTGGGAAAGTCCGAGAATCGTCCGAATGAAATTCTTGCCGTGAACGCCGAACACCCATGAGGTCCGGACGATAAAAAAACGCCCAGACTTCATCGCGTCCTTTACGGCGCGTTCCCCCGCCAGCTTCGATGCGCCGTAAGCGTTACAGGGACCCGTTGTATCGTCCGTCTCGTAAAACGCTTCGCCCGTACCGGGAAACACATAATCGGTGCTGACGTAGACGAGCTTCGCGCCGATTTCCTCGCATGCGGCGGCAATCGCTCCCGTCGCTGTACCGTTAATTGCGAGGCAAAGCGACTGCTCATCCTCCGCCCGATCCACCGCCGTATAAGCCGCGCAATGAATCACCGCGTCCGGACGCGTTTCCAAGACAAACGCCCGCGCCCGTGCCGAATCGTCCAGCGGCATTTCCCGCCGCGTCGCGCTCACAATCTCCGCGCCGCGCCCGCGAAGCACCCGTATCACATCGAAGCCGAGCTGTCCGGTCTCTCCCGTCACAAGAACCTTCATCTCATCAACTCCGTTTTTAGGAAACACTGATTAAGTCAAGTCGCGACTATGCTGAGGGATTTTTTCGTCAGGCACGGAAGATGGCGCGAAGGCGTAGCATCGCTACGTCGAACGACATCTGACACAGCATGACGGAAAAAGCTCCGGCATAGGTGCGGCGGGACTTATTCAGTGGTTCTTATATCATACCATTTGCGGCGGGCAGGTGCAAGACAAAGAAAAATGAAGCCGTAATTTTCGGCTTCATTTTCAACCCGGCTCGTTGCGGTTGAAATTTCTGCGGTAGGAAAATCCAACTTTCCAACTTTCTTACTTTCCTACTTTCTTACCACAGAAATTCGGAGAGCTCCAAACCGCCGATTATTATACCTATTTTTTCGTCGATAAGCAGCGAACCTCACTCTTTGATCGTGTATGAGTCGCTTATACATAGCTTGCTGTCTGACGCAGCATGACGGAAAAACCGGCAGGATCAAATGATCTTTTCCCCGTGATACGTCTCGCCCTCAATATCCGGCTTCACGCCGTAGCCGATGGCCCATTCGCTCTTATACTTGATCGCCTGCGCGTGGATCGCGTCGATGCGGTCAATGGTGCGCCGCACTTTTCCCGGCATCCCGGCCACGAGGGAATTCGGCGGAACGACCTGATTTTCAAGCACCAAGGCTCCCGCCGCGATAATCGAGCCGCGGCCGATTTTCGCGCCGGTCAGGACGGTAGCGTTCATGCCGACCAGCACATGGTCCTCGATAACGCAGCCATGGATGCACGCGCAGTGACCGATGGTCACATAGTCGCCGATGATGCACGGGAAATCGTCGGCTACGTGCAGACAGGTCAAGTCCTGCACGTTGGAACATTCGCCGACGGAAATATAATTGACGTCGCCCCGGGCTACGACGCCGGGCCACAGGCTCGCAAAGCGGGCGATGCGGACGTCGCCGGACAGAAACACCTGCGGCGCGACGAAAGCTTCCTCATGGACGTCCGGGCTTTTCCCCTGGAACTCACGGCTGGTAAGCGTATACATAACTGCACTCTCCTTCGCTGCATATTTTTCATTATTATTTTATCTCATTTCCCAAAAAATGGGAAGGAGAAACACGGCATTTTGTGATATACTGAAATAGATGAAAGCACATCCGGGAGGAAACCGTATGGATAAGAAAACCGCCATTCCCATACTGAAAGAAATCTACGAGCAAGGCAACCCCTTCGTCAAGCTTTGCGGCATCGTCATCGACGACGCGGGACAGGGCATGGCGAAAAGCCACATGACCGTCACCGAACCGCTGACGAACCTCGTCCAGCGGCTTCACGGAGGCGCGCTCGCAACGCTGATTGACAACATCTTCGGCGTCACCTGCCGCACAATCGGCGCGGAGGTCGTCACCCAGAGCATTACGACGAACCTGATCCGCAACACCGAAATCGGCAGGACGATTTACGCCGAGGCCCATATCCACCATGCGGGGCGCACCACCATCGTGCTCGAAGCCGACGTCTTCACCGACGACCGCAAACTGATGGCCCATTCCATCGCCACCATGTTCGTCAGCGGCACGGACGACCGTTTCCCGCGAAATTGGGACGAAAACTGAGGGGGTGCGGATCTTGGACAAAGAGAAATGCCTTGCAATCATACAGGAAATCTTCAGCACGAACCGCTATGTCATTCACAGCGGCATCATCATCGACGAGGTCGGCTGCGGCTGGGCGAAGCTCCACATGACCATCGACCCCGACGTGCATATCAATCTGACCGGCTTCACCCACGGCGGCGCGTTCTCGACTCTGGCAAATACCGCCGTCGGCGTCGCCTGCTGCACCGTCGGAGCGAAAACGGTCACGCTGAACATCACCACGGACTTCATCAAAAACATCCGGGCGGGCGAAACCGCCTGGGCGGAAGCGAAAGTGCTCCACCGGGGCCGAAAGACCATCGTTCTCGTCTCGAAAATCTACGACGACCATCGCGCCCTGCTGTGCCAAACCATGGCCACCATGTACGTCAAAGGCGACGACGACCGAATCCCGCAGAAATGGTAAAAAGAAAGGCCCCGAACGATTCGGGGCCTTTCCTTTGCACGTTTATAAATACTATTCTCATTGCGCGAAGAGTTCTCGCGCTTTTTTTTCGTCAATCTTTATCTGTCGAACGAGCGCTTCCGCCGAAGGGAATTTCTCTTCTCCCCGCAGCCGCTCGATGAAGCGCACGACGAGACGCAGGCCGTAAAGGTCGCCGGAGAAATCCAAGATATGCGCCTCGATCCGCAGCGGATCGCCGCCGAAGGTCGGATTGTCGCCCACGTTGGCGACGCCGATCCACTCCTGACCGTCCGGACAGAAAATCCGCACGGCGTACACGCCGTCCGCCGGAAGCGCCTGCCCCTTCACTGGGGTAATGTTCACCGTGGGGAATCCCAATTTTCGCCCCCGCTCGTCGCCATGTTCCACGACGCCCGCGATGGCGAAAGGATGCCCTAAAAGCTCGCCCGCCGACCGCACGTTTCCCGCCGCCAACAGCGCACGGATACGGGTGCTGGAAACCCGCTCCCCGTCAAAAAAGAAAAGCGGCGCTTCCTCTACGCGGACGCCGAGCTCCTGCCCCCGCCGCGCCATAAATTCCGGCGTTCCGAGCCCGCCCGCGCCGAAAGAGAAATTCGCGCCGACGATGACCGCGCGAGGCGCGAGACGCTCGATGAGGAGATGCAAAAAGTTTTCCGGCGCCAGAGCCGCCAGTTCCGCCGTAAAAGGTTCCTCAATGACGAAATCGACGCCGAGCTTCTCGAAAACGCGGCGCCGCTCTTCCAAAGGATACAGCGAGAGAGGTTCGCGATTCGGCGCAATAACGGACATCGGATGATTGCGGAAAGTGAACACGACGGAAAACACGCCCGCTTCCCGCGCCAGTTCCACGGCGCGGGAAATCAGCTTTTGATGGCCCAAATGAACGCCGTCGAAGGTTCCGATGGCGACGACGCAGCCCCGCGCCCGTATTTCTGCCGCGTCTGCGCTCTGTTCCAAAACCCGCATCAATCGCACTTCTCCTTTCCGCCCGCCTGCACGTCATACGGGACTCATTCACTGCGTTCATATACTTTTTCCGTCACGAGAGAGGACGTTCCCTTGTCGAAACGGCCCACGCCCAAAAAAGCGCTGTTGGAAAACACCGCCAGCGGCTTTTCCGCTTCCAAGATTTCGTCGATACGCGTGGGCAATCCGTGCAAAAACGCTTTTCTCCTCGCCTCCGGCAGTTCATACCGGGCAAGGTTTCCCAAATATTTTTCCGGAGACTCCACCGCCGCTTCCCCCAGCTCCTGAAGTTCCTCCGGCGTATGGGCTTCCTCTATGGCAAAATCCCCGACGCGGCTTCGCACCAAGAACCGCATCGTCGCCAACGCGCCCGTAAGGCGGCCGAGGTCGCGGCAAAGAGAGCGGATATACGTCCCTTTTGAGCATTCCACGTCAATCAACAGCGTTCTTTCTTCCGCGCGCCGTTCCAAAACCTCCAGCCGATATATCTCGACTTGCCGCGCGGGAATTTCCACCGCCTCGTTTTTCCGCGCCAAGTCGCAGGCCCGCCGTCCTCCGACCTTCACGGCGGAATATACCGGCGGCGTCTGTTCGATTCGCCCCGTCATCGCCTGAACAGCGCTGGCGACAGCCGCCTCGTCCGGCATCGGCGCTTCGCTTTGCGCGACGATTTCTCCGAGGTCGTCTCCGCTGTCCGTCTCTATGCCGAAGCAAAGCTCCGCACGGTACGTCTTGCGCGCGCCGCCCACATATTCCAAGAGCCGCGTCGCGCGTCCGACGGCGACAGGCAGCACGCCCGCCGCGCCGGGATCCAGCGTCCCCGCGTGCCCCGCTTTTTTAAGCCCGAGCACGCGCCGCACGCAGCTCACCGCGTCGTGAGAAGTCATACCGGGAGGTTTAAGAAAATTTATAAACCCGTCCCATGCCGGTCCTTTTTCCGTCATGCTACGT
Organism: Selenomonadaceae bacterium; assembly: GCA_016286075.1. Lineage (GTDB taxonomy): Bacteria > Bacillota > Negativicutes > Selenomonadales > Selenomonadaceae > RUG12372. The sequence goes on along the minus strand of JAEERZ010000102.1, from coordinate 1,168 downwards.
CAAAGAGCTCTCGACGTAGTACAATGACTACGACTTCGAGCTCTTTTCCTTGCCTGCCGAAAAAATTCCTCGGCAGAGCCATGCGCATATTATTCATAATCTTTCCCCACTCTTATTTCAGCACTTCGCCCAGCGCTTCCAGGACGTCTTTCTTGGCCTCCGCCAACGGCTTTTTGACCGAGAAGCCCGCCGCCCGGATATGGCCGCCGCCTCCGAATTTCATGGCGACTTTGCTGACGTCGAGTCCTTTGGACCGAACGCTGACGCGGCAGAAATTCTCATCCATGCACTTGACCAACACCGCAATATCGACGCCCTCGATCACGCGCACAAAGTCGATGAAGCCCTCCGTCGTATCGAGGGACGTGGCAAGTTCCCTGTCAAGGTACAGCCCCGCCACACGCCCGCCATAGGAGAGTTCCATGGTCTGGAGCGCCGCCGCCTGCCCGCGCACAAGGGCTTCCGGCTTTTCCTCCAGCGCCTCGGACACCTTTTCAGGCCGCACGCCCGCTTCAAGGAGCCTTGCCGCGGCACGCAACGTTTCCGGTCTCGTGTTGGAAAACTTGAAAAAGCCCGTGTCCGTCGCAAGCCCCGTGTAAATGGGAGTCGCGACATCCGGCGTGAACTCCCCGCCGAAACGATCGACAATCTCAAAGATGATTTCCGCAGCCGCTGCCCGATTGTCGTTATACAGGAAATCCGCTTTCCCATCGTTCGAGATATGATGGTCAAGATTGAGCACGGGCAGTCCCGCCGCCGCCTTTTCCACCTCGCCGATACGGTCGGGACTCGTGTCCAAAATGACAAGGAGCTCGGCGTCGGCTTTTTTCCCTTCCTCCGGGCGCACAATCTTGTCGGAGCCCGGCAGGAACAAAAGATTTTTCGGCACTCTGTCGTCAATCATGACGGTCGCTTCTTTGCCCCGCCCGCGCAGGAACGCGGCAAGAGCAAGGGTCGAACCTATAGCGTCGCCGTCGGGGTTCACATGCGCCGTAATCAGGAGCTTTTTCGCCGCCATGAGCTTTTCCACGGCTTCTTCTAATGTGATCTTCATTCGCCCTCCGCCCCTTTCTCCGCTTCCTCTTTCTGCACCCGCAGCAGAAGCTCTTGAATATGCGCGCTGTACGCCATCGAATCGTCGATTTCCAACGAAAGCTCCGGCGTATAG
>JAEERZ010000101.1 GCA_016286075.1 Selenomonadaceae bacterium | reverse complement strand
GTCATGGCAGAATTATCCGTCAAATTTTTTACACCTATATTGATTATCCTCATTCTTCCACCGATTGACAACGCCGCCCGTTTCGTGCAAAAGTAAAGCGCCGCAATTTGCGGTGCGGAGGCTTACGGAATGAAGAATTTGCTCGGCGAATACAAAGATATACGGGAACTCAGGGCAAAAGCGAAGCAATATTACAAAAAACACTTACAGGGAACTTCCATAGCAAGCCCTGTTCTCGCACAACTCGGCATGAAAGACCACGAAGTCGCGTTTACTCGCGCCGGCCTTGGAAAAATGGCGGCAACCAGCGCAAAAGAGCATAAGCTTCTCTTGGTCGCGTATTTGCCCGAATTGATTGCCTCGGCAAAGGCCGCTACGCGTAATGAGAACGTAAAAAACACAAGAGATGCGTCGCAGTATGCTTATCTGCATACAGAAGCGGAGATTGATGGAAAAATACAGCCGGTTACGATTACAATATTCACCGACGTCAATGGAAACAAATACTACAATCATATCCTGCCGAGCGAGGACATGAAATACAAATAAAAAAGACTTGTCCGTACCTCTGGCGCAAGCCGCCCAACGGACGGCGGCACTCCAGCCATAGACAAGTCTTTTCTTGTCTTTAGTATAACATAGCGTCAGGAAAAATCAAGTCCACTCCCGCCGCCCTTCACGGGCGGCATTTTTACTTTTATCGTGTCCCCGTTCCTATTGCTTTTCGCAGGAATCTCCAGTATATTTGATGTGTAAAGTCTTGAAAAATTAGCCTTTTCCTTGAGGGGTGAGATATGCCAGTGGCATATCGAATGGAACCCGCAGGGCGACGAATGAGGTGCCTTTAAGGTTTCGCTGACGCTAAGCGTTGCGGCTTTCCACCTCATCTGTCAGCTTCGCTGACACCTTCCCCTCAAAGGGGAAGGCATGGGAGTTTAGCAGCGAAATTTAATGGTCGAAATATTAGCAAAATCTAAGTATATGTAATGGTTTGGAGGAGGCAGAACTATGGCGGACCTTGAACATGGGAAGATTACTGTCAGCGTGCTGGCCTGCATGAAGTGCGGCGCGCCGATGTATCCCGACATGCAGAAGGGCGGCATGAGCTGCGCCTACTGCGGTCATCTTGTTCCTTTCGCGCATACGGGGGAGGACTTCGAGCCGCGCATGACGTACCGCCATCAGCCCATAGAAATCATCGACGGCTGCCTGAAGTTAGGCCACGTCGCCATCATGGGAAAGGACGCGCTGAAACCGCCGCCGCCCGCCGAACGGCGCATCCGTCGGACGCGCCTCGACGAGAAAATCCGCGAATACGACGAGCAGGCTTTCGACGCGATGAACGACGAAGCCTATTTCGAGATGAACTGCCCGCACTGCGGCAAGAAGCTCTCCTCGAAGCTCACCGACAACATCTTCACCTGCCCATACTGCGGGCAGAAATTCGGCGATTTCGACCGCCTTTCCACCGGCGATTTCGACGCGAACCTGATCGTCGGGCGGAAGCTGAATTTTTACGGGAAGTGTCTGCCCTTCCATCTGAGCCGCGAGGACGCGGCGCAGGCTGTCGGCTCCCTGAAGCGTCGTTACCCGCAGGATTTCGCCGGCGACGATATCGAGGCTCGGGCGAAAGAGGAATTGGTCGCCGCCTATGTGCCCGTGCAGCTTGCGGATTTCCGCTGGAAGATGCAGGTGAAGTCGGAGCGCGGGACGTTCTGGTTCTATCAGGAGTGCCTGAACTGGGCCTGGCCGCGCACGCTGATGTTCGACGCGTACCTGCTCGACGAGACGGCGCCCTGGGACTACGACGAGCTGTCCATCATCAAGCCCGCTTACTTGGAGGGAAATGTGCGGCTCTTCGCGGCGCAGAATATCGGCGACTGGCAGCGGACGATCCCGGACTTCATCCTGCAGAGGAAGACGCCTGCCCGGCTCAGGGCGGCTTTCGGCCTTGAACAATGCGAGCTTTTGCAATGCTCCCGCGATCTCCGCAAGCACAAATTCGCGTTCATCCTGCTGCCGATCTATTACCTCGACTGCAAAGCGGGCGCGGGGGAAAACGACCGGCAGACCCGCGTGATGGTGAACGGGCAGACGGGAAAAGCGGCGGCGCTGATCCTGGACGGCGGCGACGAGGACGTGATCCGCGCCGTCGAGCCGGCGACGCCCCATGTCTTCAACGCGCACGGCGAGCGTACGATGACGTCGCCGCCGATTCCCGTGAAGTATGTGAAGCAGCCGTTCCTGCACGAGAAGCTGCGCATCGAGGACGCCTTCGAGAAGAAGGGCGGCGTCGGCGGATTCTTCTCCAAACTGTTCGGATAAGAAGGATAAAGAAAAGGCACAGTCAACTTCGGCTGTGCCTTTTCGTATTGCCTTCTTATACTAATCACTGTTAGAAATCTTTGATTTCTTATACCCACAGGGCACAGGTCAGTGATTGCATGAGACGGCATTTGCGCCCACGGCGCAAATGTAGCCTGCGTAGCAGGCGCATCTTCGGTTAAAAAATCTTGGATTTTTTAGTCGAAGATTAGTATTATTTTGCCGCTGCGGCCATGTCGTCCAGGAATTCCTGCAGATGCTCCTGCGTCACGTGCTGCATGACGACGATATGGGAAAGGTCGCCGCCGAGCCTGTCGTCGTGGTCGGGGGCGAGATCGTATTTCGTCGCGATGGCTTCCGGCGGGCGCTTGAAATAGACGGTGTTCGACTTTTTCTCCCGCCATACCGGCCAGCCCATGTTTCGCAGTTCGCTCTCCAGCCATGCCGCCCGGAACAGCATCCCATAGGCCTGCTGGGTGAAGCCCTCCGCCCCGACGTGCTGGATGATCCACCAGATCTTCAGCGGGGCGAGAGCCGAGCGCGAGCAGTTGATCATCGGCATGCTGCCGTCGAGATAGGTGACGTTGAACGGGTTCTGGTTTTGCTTGACCTCCATCGTCGTCAGGAAGATGCCCGCCGGCTCGTCGATGCCGAAGAACTTATGGCCGCTGACCGCGATGGAATCGAAGGGGTGGAATTTGCGGTTCACGGCGTTCTTGAAGGTCGTCCAGGGCAGATAGCCGCCGAAGAGCGCCGCGTCCACATGACGGTAAACCTCGACGGACGGATATTTCGCCAGGATCTTGTTGATCGCGTCCTGGTCGTCGATGCCGCCCTTGAAGGTCGTGCCCATCGCGAAAACGATCAGCGCGGGCCGGTCGGTGACCAGCGCCTTTTCAAATTCCTCGGGAATCATGCGGCCATGCGCGTCGGAGGGGATGAGCCGGAGCTCGAGATTCTGCAGGTCCACCAGCCGCATATTTGAGTAATGGGCGGCGTCGGACACATAAACGATCGGCTTTTTCTTAGTCTTTTTCTCCAGATACTTCGAGCCGAAATAAATGCCGTGGTCGTTGCCGTCGGTGCCGCTGAAGGTGACGAGGCCCCAGAGATTGTCCAGGTCGAATCCGTAACGCGGTCCGAAAAAGTCGATGACCTCGCGCTCGAATGCCAGCGCGTTCAAATGCCCGCCGTGAATCTGGAACGGGTCTCCGGCGTTGTTCGACATGGCCTTGTACGCGCCGCTTTCCACGAGCCAGTCGTAAAACCCTTCGAGCTGGACGTCGTGATTGGCGGGGTACCCGAAATCCGAGATCTTGTGCTCCCGGATATAGGCGGCGTATTCGTCGAGCCGATCCCGGGCCGGGTCTTCCGAGGCGGCACAAGCCGCGCCCCATGAAAGGCTCATGGCGACGGCCAGAATGCCCGCCGTTTTTTTCAAGGTCCTGCATTGCAGCATAAATGTTCCTCCTCTTTCTTTTTCGTCGCTTCGGACAAAATTTCTATAAATATTTTCGACGAATAAAAAAATTTTCCTGCCGGCGGCTCAAAAAACGCCCGGTCCCGTCCTCGGCGTTCGTCTTGCGCATCCCGCCGAGGCAATATATAATATGGGAAATGCAAGTACACAAGAAAGCGGGATGTTTTTGGGTTTTTACGAAGTGACGATCGCGTTTGAGAGCCGCGAGGAGGCGTTTGCGCTTTTGGGCGCGCAGGACGAGTTTCTGCGCGCGATCGGGGAAGCGTTTTCCTGCCGCGTGGTGAGCCGGGGCGACGGGCTTTCGATTTCCGGCGAGGAAAAGGAAGTGCGGCGGGCGGCGCGGCTGGTGTCGGAGCTTTTGGGCCTGTACCGGCAGGGCGTGCCGATTACGCCCCATGAGGTGCGCTACGGCGCGCGGCTGGCGCGGGAGGATCGGGCGGACGAGCTGCACGCGATCTTCAACGATACGATTTTAGTGACGGAAAAAGGAAAGTCGGTGCGGGCGCGGACGACGGGACAGCGCGCGTACCTCGCGGCGATTCAGCGCCACGCGGTGACGCTGGGGATCGGCCCCGCCGGAACGGGCAAGACGTATCTCGCCGTGGTAATGGCGGCTCGGGCGCTCAGGGCGCGGGAAGTGTCGCGGATCATCCTGACGCGGCCCGCCGTCGAGGCGGGGGAGCGGCTGGGCTTCCTGCCCGGCGACATGCAGGAGAAGGTGGACCCCTATCTGCGCCCGCTGTACGACGCGCTTCAGGATATTTTCGGCGTGGAGACGTACCAGAAGTTATTGGCGAAGGGTATCATCGAGATCGCGCCGCTGGCCTATATGCGCGGGCGCACGCTGGAAAGCGCGTTCATCATCCTCGACGAGGCGCAGAACACCACGAGCCGCCAGATGAAAATGTTCCTGACGCGGCTCGGCGTCGGCTCGAAGATGGTGGTGACCGGAGACCTCAGCCAGATCGACCTGCCCCGCGGCGCGGTCAGCGGACTCGCGGAGGCGAAGGAAGCGCTGGCGGACGTAAAGGACGTGGCGACGGCGGAGCTGACCGCCGACGACATCGTGCGCCACGATACGGTGACGCGCATCGTTCGCGCCTACGAAAAATATGAGAAAAACAAACAGCAGAATTTTTGAAGTAGGAAAGTAGGAAAGTAAGAAAGTTGGAAAATCCTACTTCAAAAATTGCGTTTACTTAGATTTTCAGGAAAGACGCAGGGAGATAATATTTTGGAAATCATCATCACGAACGACCCGGAAAATCTCGTCGTTCCCGACGGGCTCGAAGACGCGGTAAAGATTGCCGCCGAAAAGGTGGCGGAGCTTTACGGGCTTCAAAACGCCGAGGTCAGCGTCACGCTGACGGACGACGCGCATATCCACGAACTGAACAAAACCTATCGCGGCGTCGACCGTCCGACGGACGTACTTTCTTTCGCGCTGACCGAGAGCGAGGAGCCGGAGGTCGAAGGCGGCCCCGAGACGGAAATCCTCGGCGACCTCGTACTGTCCGTGGAGCGGGTGGCGGCGCAGGCGGAGGAATACGGCCACAGTCTGCGGCGGGAGGCGGCGTTTCTGACGGTGCACGGCATGCTGCACCTTCTGGGCTACGACCATATCGAGGACGAGGACCGCGAGGAAATGGAGCGCGAGCAGCGGGCGGTCATGGACGCGCTGGGGATTTCGCGAGAAGGAGAAAAGAATGGATAACACGCCGCATAAATCGGGCTTCATCGCGGTCATCGGCCGGCCGAACGTGGGCAAATCGACGCTGATCAATCAGCTGATCGGGCAAAAGATCGCCATCATGTCGGATAAGCCGCAGACGACGCGCAGCCGGATTCTCTGCGTGCTGACGCAGCCCGATGCGCAGATCGTATTGCTGGACACCCCCGGCGTCCACAAGCCGGCGTCGAAGCTCGGCGAGTACATGGATCGCTCGATTTTGAACACGCTGAAGGAAGTGGACGCGGTCTTTTTCGTCGCGGACGCGTCGGAAAAGCCGGGGCCGGGCGAGCGCTTCATCATGGAGCGCCTCGAAAAAACGAGGAAGCCCGTGATTCTCGTATTGAACAAGATCGACCTCGTGACGAAGGACGAGCTTTTGCCGATTATCGCGGCATACAGCAAAGACAGGGAGTTTTCCGCCGTCGTGCCGATCTCGGCGCTGGATGAGGAAAACTTGGACGCGCTGCTCGCCGAGGCGAAAAAGCATCTGCCGGAAGGCCCTGCCTACTATCCGGAAGATATGGTCACCGACCAGCCGGAGCGGTTGATTGCCGCCGAACTGGTGCGGGAAAAGGTGCTCTCGCTGACGCGGGACGAGGTGCCGCATTCCGTCGCCGTGGACGTGGACGAGATGACGACGCGGAACAACGGCGACGTCTATATCCGCGCGACGATTTACGTCGAACGCGAATCGCAGAAGGGCATCGTGATCGGGCATAAGGGAGCGATGCTGAAAGAGATCGGCCGGCTCGCGCGGCCCGACATTGAGATGATGCTCGGCGGCAAGGTGTATCTCGACCTCTGGGTGAAGGTGCGGAAGGACTGGCGGAACCGGGACGCGATTTTGAAGAGCTTGGGATTCGGGCAGGATTGAGGGAATTATGGCGCAGTATGAGACGGAAGCCGTGGTGCTGGGCGTTCGGAACTGGGGCGAGGCGGACAAGATGCTTCGCCTTTTTTCGCGCGACCACGGAAAAATCACGGCGGCCGCTTTCGGCGCGCGTCGGCCGAAAAGTCCGCTGGCCAGCGGGCTGCAAATGTTCCACACCGTCGAGCTGACGTTGACCACGGGTGAACGCGTCGATACGGTGCGCGGCTGCCGCCTCGTTCATCGGTTTCCGCATCTTGAAACCGACCTTGTCGCGATGGCTTACGCCTCGTTTATCGCCGAGGTGCTTTTGGAACTGATGCCCGACGGCGCGCCCCAGCCCGAGGTGTACGACTGGCTGCCCGACGTGCTCGCCGCCTGCGGTGCGAAAAATCCGCGCATCGTAGCCCTTGCCGCCGGATTCCAACTGCTGGACTTCGCGGGGATGGGACTGTCCTTCGACGCCTGCGCCGTATCCGGCGCGCCGATTGCAGGCGACGCGTTTTTCAGCGCGGCGGAGGGCGGCGCGCTTTCCCCGACTGCCGCCGTCGAGATTGCGGCGAAGCGTCCGTATCCGGAAAGCTTGCGCCGGCTGCTTTCGACCCTCGCCGTCATCGACTGGGCCGCGCCTCCGGGTTTTACCGCAAAAAAAAGCGACGTCGTCGCAGGGGAAAACCTGCTCGTCGCTTATTTGCAGGAAACCTTCGGCCACGGTCTGCGGTCGCTGAAATTCATCCGGCAGTTGGGCACGTGAATTTTTGCTTGCAAAGTTCGTCCCGTTTATGTTATATTGAACTTGCAAACAGAGGGAGTAGCCCAAGGAACTGTCATGAACAGTTCCCACGGCCGTCATCGTCAGGACGGGCATCTTGCCCCGGTGCGGTCGGCATGGTTTGAAATCGTGCAGCGAGACTTTGCTTTGCGCGTATTTGGCGCGCGGCGAGGACTCGCTGCTTTTGCGTATAGAAGGAGGAATTCTTATGAATCCAATCGTTTCCGTTCTGATTGCCTTTGCGGTGCTTGTGGTCGGTTTTTGGCTGTTGGTGAAGGGCGCGGACTATTTCGTGGACGGCGCGTCGGCGGTGGCCCGACGGCTCCGCATCCCGCCGCTGGTGGTGGGGCTGACCATCGTCTCGATGGGGACGAGCCTGCCGGAGCTGGCGGTCAGCGTGACGGCGGCGTTTGCCGGCAGCAACGAGGTCGCCGTCAGCAACGTGACCGGGTCGAACATCTTCAATCTGCTGGTGGTCTGCGGCGTTTCCACGCTTTTCATGCCGATGGTGGTTGACGAGGGAACAAGGAAGCGCGAATTGCCCTTCTCCATTTTCTGCGCGGTGCTGATGGCGGTTTTCGGCGTGACGGGCCCGGCGGAGGGCAAGGGCGTCGTTGGCACCATCGGACACGCGGAAGGCTTCGTGCTGCTGGCGCTGTTCGTGGGGTTCCTCGCCTACACGGTTTATATGGCGCGCAAGGGGCGAGGCGATATGGAGGAAGCCGAGGAAGGCGAGCT
>JAEERZ010000100.1 GCA_016286075.1 Selenomonadaceae bacterium | reverse complement strand
GCTGAGGGAACGGACCGGACTCGAAATCGAATATTTCATGCACGGCGATATGTGTTTCGCAGAGAGCGGACAGTGCATCCATTCCGGCGTGCTCTTTGGCAAGAGCAGCAACCGGGGTCTCTGTTTGAAGCCCTGCCGCTGGCCCTATCGCCTGATCGACGAGGAAACGGGCGATATCCTCGACGAAAACGGGAGAGGCGCTTATAAGCTCGCAATCAAGGATATGTGCATGTATCGCCATATCCCGGAGCTCATCCAGGCGGGCGTGTTTTCGTTTAAAATCGAAGGCCGCATGCGGCCTTCGGATTTCGTGTTTCGTATCGTCAGCCTCTATCGAAAGGCCATCGACGCCTATCTGGCCGACCCAACGGGGTATCGGATCGATGAAGACGACTGGCGGACGCTTTACGACGGCCGAGTCCGCGATTTCAGCACCTGCTCCGCGCTGGGCAAGGTCACGGCGGAGGATATCGGCTGGGACGGCTCCCGGGAGCCACGCTTTTTCAGTCATGCGATCGAGGAGGCGGCGATCCCTGATTCCAATCATGAAGACGTTGTCGAACCGAGGACGGAAGGAGCGCCTCGTTTAGTCGTTCGCGTTGCGGATAAGGAAAGCGCGGATGCCGCCATCGAGAGCGGCGCCGACGCCGTCTGCATCGGCGGCGACGTTTACCGGCCGCGTCGGCCCTGGACGCTCGACGCGATCGAAAACGTCGTCGATTACGCGCACACGCAGGGGAAGCTTGTCGTCGTCGAGACGCCCCGGACCGCCATGCGCAGGGAATGCGGGGAACTCGAGCAATTCCTGAAGGCTTTGGAAATAATCCGCCCGGATGCAGTCTGCGTCGGCAACCTGGGTACTTTGGAAATGGCGCATACGATGACAGCGCTGCCGATACAGGCGGATTTTTCGATGAATATCTGCAATCACGGCGCGCTGGCATTCCTGAAGGCGCACGGCGTCAAAATGGCGACGGCGTCTTTTGAGCTCCCGCTGGCGGAACTTCGGGCGATGCTGCAAAACGCCGCGCTTCCGGTGGAAGTCGTGATACATGGCGCATACGCATCCATGCTTTGCGATCACAACATCCCCGCCTTCAGCCTGTCTCCCAATCCCTTTGCCGACATGGCGTTTTCCGATCGTCGGTACGCGCTTCTGGACGAGGCGGGGGAGCGTCATTCGATTCGTATCGACCAGTACGGCCGCAATCATATCCTGTTCGCGAAGGACCTTTGCCTGTATCCGTACCTTGGGGCGCTGGACGGAGCCGCCTCGTACCGCATCGAAGGGCAGGATTACACGCCGCAATGGGTCGGACGGCTCGCCGCTTTTTATCGAAAAGCGCTGGACGCCGCAAGGGGAGCGTCAAAAATGCCGACGATAGGCGAAATCGCGGCGGGCAGTCCAAGGAAGCTGGGCATAGGCGCGTTTCGTTTTTGAAAGGTCAAGACTCGGTATAAGAAGGAGAAAAGCGTCGTGGAAAAATACATCGGTCCGCAGGAGATCATCGAGAAGAAGCGGCAGTATATCATGCCGTGCCTTTCGCACTTTTACGGGAAGCCGCCGGAGCTGGTGCGCGGCTCCATGCAGTATCTGTTCGACCACACGGGGAAAAAATATCTGGATTGCTTCGCCGGCGTTTCCGTCATCAACTGCGGCCATTGCAACCCCGAAATCACGGACAGGCTCTGTGAGCAGATCAAGACCCTGCAGCACGTCTGCAACATCTACCTGACGGAAAAATTCGTGCTCCTCGCGGAGCGGCTGGCCGCCGTCACGCCAGGAAACCTCCGGAAATCCTTCTTTTGTTCGACGGGCACCGAGGCGAATGAAGGGGCGTTGCTCCTCGCCTCCATTTACACGAAGAACGACGAATTCCTCGCGCTGCGCGGCGGCCTTCACGGCCGCACCAAGCTCGCCATGAACCTTACTGGCATCGGTATGTGGCGCACGGACCCGCATCCGGTGGGCGGCATTCATTTCGCACCGAATCCCTATTGCTATCGCTGCCCGCTCGGGAAAAAACACCCGTCCTGCGACCTCGCCTGCGCCAATGCTGTCGAGGATATCATCAAGACGGCGACATCCGGCCGTCCGGCGGCATTCATCGCTGAGACCGTGCAGGGCAACGCGGGTATCGTCGTCCCGCCGAAGGGGTATTTCAAGCGGCTGAAGGAAATCCTCGCGGCTTACGGCGCTTTGCTGATCATCGATGAAGTGCAGACGGGCTTTGCCCGAACGGGCAAGATGTTCGCAATCGAGCATTACGGTGTCGCCCCCGATATCATGACAATGGCGAAGGCGTTGGGGAACGGCGTTCCCATAAGCGCTTTCATAGCGACGGCGGAAATCGCCGACGTCTATACGAAGCCCGGCGCGTCCACGCTGGGCGGCAATCCCGTTTCTTCGACGGCGGGACTGGCCGTCCTCGACTATATCGAAAGCCATGAATTGATGAAGAACGCCGAGGATCGCGGCAAGCAGCTCATGGACGGGTTGAAGGAACTGGCGGCGCGTCATGACGTCATTGGCGACGTGCGCGGACTTGGCCTGATGGTGGGCGCCGAGTTTATCCGTTCCGACGGCAGTCCTTATCCGGAGCTTTTGGACGACGTATTGGAGACGATGAAAGACAGGGGCTTCCTGATCGGGAAGAATGGCCTAAGCCGTAACGTCATGGCGTTCCAGCCTCCGCTCGTCATCACGAGGCAGGATGTGGACGGGCTCTTGAATACGTTGGAGGACGTTCTGAAGGAAAAACACGCATAAAGCACTGCTACCGAGGGTTTCTTTTTGATTTTCTCGCGGCGCTGTGATATAATTATTTGGCAATTCATTCGACAGACAAATGAAGGAGAGTTTTATTTATGTCAGGACATTCCAAATGGGCGAATATTAAGCGGAAAAAAGGCGCAAACGACGCGATTCGCGGGAAGATCACGACGAAGATCGGCCGCGAGATCACGATTGCCGTACAGATGGGCGGCGCCGACCCGACGGGCAATATGCGCCTGAAGCTCGCTCTTTCAAAAGCGAAGGCAAACAATATTCCAAAGGAAAACATTCAGCGCGCGATCCAGAAAGGCCTGGGCGCCTCCGAGGGCGCGGGCTACGAAGAGTTCACCTATGAAGGATACGGTCCCGGCGGCGTCGCCGTTATGCTGGACATCATGACCGACAACAGGAACCGTACGGCGGCCGATGTTCGCCATCTGTTCTCCAAGCACGGTGGCAATCTCGGCGAGACCGGCTGCGTCGGCTGGATGTTCAAGCAGAAAGCGATTTTCGTCGTTGAGAAGGAGACCTTCGCGGACGAGGACGAGCTGATGGACATCGTGCTGGAAGCCGGCGCGGAGGATATGAAAGCGGAGGACGATGTTTTCGAGATATCAGCCGCTCCCTCGGATTTTGACGCGATCGAGAAAGCACTGGGCGAGAAAGGGATCGAGACGGCATCGGCGGAAGTCACGATGGTTCCCGACACGACGGTGAAGCTCGAGGGAAAAGACGCCGAAAAGATGATGGCTCTCGTCGACGCGCTGGAAGAGCATGACGACGTGCAGAATATCTACGCGAATTACGAGATAGAGGAATAAGGTGGGATAAAATAGATTGTGTAAAAACGATTACACAATCTATTTTTATATGAAACGCCTCCTCTTCCTACGATAAACGAGGTGACGGATTGCGTATCGTTTTGGTTGAGCCGGAAATACCCGGAAATACGGGCAATATCGCCCGGCTTTGCGCGGGTACCGGTATGGAGCTCCATCTGGTCCGGCCGTTGGGGTTTTCGACAGAGGACAGGTATTTGAAACGCGCGGGGCTCGATTATTGGCATTTGGTGCAGGTCTTTTATCACGATTCGATCGACGACCTTTTGGAGGCGCATGCCGGGACGCCGTTTTACTTTTTTTCGACGAAGGCGGCGCGGATTTACACGGAGGCCGCCTATGGGCCGGACGATTTTCTCGTCTTCGGCAAGGAAACGGCGGGTCTGCCGGAGGATTTGCTGCGGGCGCATTGGAATACGACGGTGCGGATCCCTCTCCAGTCAGAGGCACGTTCGCTGAATCTTTCAAATGCGGTTGCGGTGGCCGCATACGAGGCGTTGCGACAGCTTTCTTTTCCCGGTTTGCAGACGGTGAGGTGAGGGAGTCCGATGGGGTATACGATAGACGATAATTATATTAAAGCGCTGCGCGAGGCGCTGCCAAAAGAGCAGGTGCTCACGGACGAACCGATGGCGCGCCATACAACGTTCCGTATCGGCGGCAAAGCTGACGTCTTTGTGCTTCCGGCGTCCATCGAGGAGCTTTTGGAGGTCCTCAAGCTGACGAAGCGGTATTCCGTTCCGCTTACGGTTCTGGGCAACGGGTCCAATGTACTCGTGCGGGACGGGGGCATACGCGGCGCAGTAGTTTCCTTCGGAAAGCCGTTTTCCCATATCGAAAGGGAAGGGACGCGCATTTTGGCCGGAGCGGGTGCGACGCTCGGGACAGTTTCCCTGTTCGCAGCAAGCCATGCGCTTTCCGGACTCGAATTTGCCGTCGGCATTCCCGGCAGTCTCGGCGGCGCTGTCTTCATGAACGCCGGTGCTTATGACGGTGAGATGTGCCAGGTGATTTCCGGCGTCACCGCCGTTACGCCTGAGGGCGCGATCCGTCGGTACCGCGCAGAGGAAATGGATTTTGGCTACCGGCACAGCATTTTCCAGCAGAACGGGCACATCATCTGCGAGATTGAGCTTGCCCTGCAGGAGGGTAAGCCGGCTGCCATTCAGGAGAAGATGGCGGAATTCACAAGACGGCGAATGGAAAAGCAGCCGCTGGACAAGCCGAGCGCCGGCAGCACGTTCAAACGCCCGCCGGGTCTGTTCGCGGGGACGCTGATCGACAAGGCCGGTCTCAAAGGCTTTTCGGTCGGCGGCGCGCAAGTCTCGGAAAAACACGCGGGATTCGTGATTAACAAAGGCGGGGCGACGGCGGCAGATGTGCTCGCGCTGATTGAAGAGGTACAGCGGCGCATAGAGGAGAAAAATGGCGTCCGCTTGACGCCGGAAATCCGTATCATAGGCGTGGACGCCTGATAACAACAGGAAGGAGTGATCGTATGCGGCTGAGATTCTTGGGCGCGGCGCACACGGTGACGGGCTCGTGCTATATGTTGGAGGTGCAAGACACAAAAATCCTGATTGACTGCGGCATGTTCCAAGGCTCGAAGCGGATCAAGGAACTGAATCAGGAAGATTTCCTGTTTACGCCTGCCGAGCTCGACGCGGTTCTTTTGACCCACGCCCACGTCGACCACAGCGGCCTGATTCCGAAGCTGTGCCGGGACGGATTCAAGGGGCCGGTCTATGCGACGAAGACGACCTGCGACCTGGCGCAGATCATGCTTCCGGATTCCGCCCACATCCAGGTCTCCGACGCGGAAATGCGGAACCGGAAAGGCGCGCGCAGCGGCGCGGAGCCCGTCGAGCCGCTCTATACGATGGAGGACGCCATGCGGGCGCTCCAGCAGTTCCGTCCCGTGTCCTATAAAAAAGAGTTTACGATTGGCGACCATATCCGCGCGGTCTACCACGACGCCGGGCACATTATCGGCTCCGCGATCATCGAGATTTTCGCGACGGAGGACGGGAAAACGACGAAGTTAGTCTTTTCCGGCGACCTCGGCCAGCCGAATCAACCGATCATCAAGGACCCGAGCATTATCCGCGGCGCGGATTTCCTGATCGTCGAGTCAACTTACGGCGACAGAATCCATCAGGAGTACGACAAGGAGAGCGCGCTGGCGGAAATCGTCAACGACACGATGGACAGAGGCGGCAACCTGATCATCCCGGCCTTTGCCGTCGGACGGACGCAGACGCTCCTGTATTATTTCTACAAGCTCTGGAAAGCGGGCCGTATCGACGACGTGCCGATCATTCTGGACAGCCCGCTGGCCATCGCGGCCACCCGGATTTTCGTGGAGAACAGCCAGGATTTCGACGAGGAAGCGATCGAGCTTTTGAACCGGGAAGGCAAGCTCCCGCAGATGCCGCAGCTTCGCATCTGCAAGACGGCGGCGGAGTCGCAGGCCCTCAACAGCTCCGAAAGCTCGGCCATCATTATTTCGGCCAGCGGCATGGCCGACGCCGGGCGCATTCTCCATCATCTGAAGCACAATCTCTGGCGGCCGGAGTCCACGGTCCTCTTCGCCGGGTATCAGGCGGAGGGGAGTCTGGGGCGCCGCCTTGTGGACGGCATGAAGCGCGTCCGCGTGATGGGTGAGGAAATCGCCGTGCGGGCGACGATCAAGATGATGGAAGGCTTTTCCGCCCATGCCGACGCGAAGCAGCTGATTCGATGGATCGGCTGCTTCGAGGACCCAAAGCCGGCCAAAGTGTTCATCGTGCACGGCGAAGCGACGGCGCAGGAGGCGCTGCGGTCGAATATCACGTCGGAGTTGGGGCTTGACTCCTATATCCCGTTCCGCGGCGACGTGGCGAATATCCTCGGCCGAAGCTGCGAGCTCGAGGCGTCGCAGATCCCGTCGGTCTCTGTCGAAATGGAAATGGAGGATTACCTCCGCTCCCTCGACGCCGAATACCGCCTCGCCAGGAGAAAGCTCATGCAGCTCGTCGTCCATCGCCCGACGCTCATGCCCTTCGTTATCAAGACGGTGGACAAGGGATGGAAATACATGCGAAAGCTCTTCGCACCTTATAATATTTGATAAAACCAAACATATCACGTTGGTTGACAGTCTTTAGATATAATGATATTATCTGACGTGGAACAATACCTTTGAAATTGGTCCTGTGAGGCTGATAAAGGGATGCCGTTCAGCGGTCGTGAATATTGCTGAAAAGCTTTCTTATGCCTTCGCATGGGAAAGCTTTTTTTATAAAGTTTTCTACGGATGCTGCACGTCGCCTCCCAATGAAGGAGTTGAGTGGATTGGCAAAAAACAAGGTTTCCCTGCGAGGGAAACACGTCCTGGGGCTGGAGGATTTCAGCCGTGAGGAAATCGAGCTTGTGCTGGAGACGGCCAAGGAGATGAAGTCCATCATTCATCGCGACATTAAGAAGGTGCCTGCGTTGCGGGGTAAGTCAATCGTGACGGTCTTTTACGAGCCGAGCACGCGGACGCGGTCGTCCTTCGAGACGGCGGGAAAGTACCTCGGCGCGGACGTCGTCAACATCACGGCAGGCACGTCGAGCATCGTGAAGGGCGAGAGCCTGCGGGATACCCTCTTGACCGTCGAGGCGATGGGGTTTGACGCGATCGTCATGCGCCATAAACAAGAGGGCGCGGCGGAGTACGCGACGAAGGTCGTCAAACATCCCGTGATCGTGAACGCCGGCGACGGCGCCCATGCGCACCCGTCCCAGGGCCTTTTGAACTTGTTTACGCTTTTGCAGTATAAAGGGCGATTGGAAGGGCTGAAGGTCGCCATCCTCGGCGATATCCTCCACAGCCGCGTCGCCCGTTCCGATATTTGGGGCATGCGCCGTATGGGCATCGAGGTGCATCTGGCAGGCCCCGGAACCATGTTGCCGCGTTTCCTAGCCGAGGAGCCGGGAATTTTCGTCCATGAGCGGGTCGAGGACGCGATCAGGGACGCGGACGCCATCAATGTGCTTCGGATTCAGCTGGAACGCCAGAAAGCGGGCCTGTTCCCGTCGAAGCGCGAATACGCGCGGCTGTATGGTATCAACAACGCACGACTTGCCCTCGCGAAAAAGGACGTGCTGATCCTGCATCCGGGCCCAATGAACAAGGGGCTTGAGATTTCTCCCGAAGTGGCTTACGGCGACCATTCGGCGATCCAGGAGCAGGTGCAGAACGGCGTCGCCGTTCGTATGGCGCTTCTCGCGCTTGTCTTGATGGGAGGGAAGGCGCAGTGAAACAACTGATTCAGGGCGGAAGGGTCATTGACCCCGCCAACCATATAGATAAGAAAGCCGACGTTTTAGTGGAGAACGGAAAAATTGCCGCCGTCGGTGAAAATCTTTCCGCAGAAGGCGCGGAA
>JAEERZ010000099.1 GCA_016286075.1 Selenomonadaceae bacterium | reverse complement strand
ACGGGGTTTCGTATGAATCGTCTCTTATTTCGTGCCCTGCGCCGCCAGCGCGTCGTACCAATCCTGCATGACGGCGCTTGCTCTTGCCGAGCCGTAGAAGAAGATCGCTTTGTAGAGCGTCTCCGTGCCGTCCTGCCGCACTTCGCGGACGTAGTTTTCATGGTCTTGCAGTTTGAAGAAGTCGTAGCGGAGCCCTTCGTCGGGGAAGGCCAGCACCACGTATTCCCCGTCCGGCGCTTCGGCGTCGGTTCTTTCATAGACCGCGTTCTGCAAAAGCAGTTCCGCGAACGGCACGGCGTCGAACCCCTTCGGCTCGATGGGGCCGTATTCCGTCGTGCTGACGGTATAGCGAACGCCCGGTTTGTAGGCGGCCCGGGCGATGGCCATGCCGACCTCGCTGTTGTCGTAAGCCGCCGTCTCCAAGTGGTTTGCCTGGATGAAGTCGGTCCGCACCGAGGTCCACGCCCATTCGTTGAGCATAGTCCACTGCGCCTGATCCCGTTTCATGGCCTCGTTGTTCTCGCGCATGTAGCGGACGTCCGTCGGATGGTAGTAAACGTAGCATTGACCGTTGGCGTCCCGGGCGAAAATCTCCGCGCCGGACATATCCCCGCACAGGAGCTCGCGCCGCCGCCCCTCGTCGATCTGCCCGATGCTGAAAAGCCAGCCCGCGCCGCGCGCGTCATAGGGGAGATGCTTCGCCGCCGCGATGGACGCTTTTTCCGAAACCCGGTAAAGCACGCCGCCGATCCGGTCTTTCACGATCTCCGTCGTCAGCAAATCGTCGTAGGCTTTGGGAATAAAAAGCCGAAAGCCGCCGTTTTCATATTGATAGCAAGTCATTTCTTTCTCGCGGATAATCGCCGCGTCGGCAGCCTGTCCGTCTCCCGCGAGGGAAACCGTCGGGGAGAACGCCGCCAATGCCGCGAGCAAAACAGAAGCCGTTATTTTTTTGCAGTTCATACTGACCGCCTCCTTCAGCAATATGATACCACAAAAACGCGACAAAAAACGCCCGCGAGAAAATTTCGCGGGCGTCTTTACTCGATAGCATTACCAAGGCTGCGGCGTCATCGGCGTAACGACGCCGAACTGGTAACCGTATTCCCGCAGGACGCGGATGATTTCCGGCAGCGCCCTGGCCGTTTCCTGATGGCCGGAAGAACTGTGCATCAGGATAATCGCGCTTTCTTTTCCGTCGGCGGTCTGGGAACTGATGTTGTCGATGAAATCCTGCGCCGTCGGATTGCCGGGGGCCGTGTCGGCGGCGCTGGAGTTCCAGTCGTGCTCGACGTAGCCGTTCTCCTTGAGGCACGCCTCGTAGGCGTCGGTGAAGTGGCTGGAGGCGCCTCCGGGAGCGCGCAGGATCAGCGGGCGGAAGCCCAGGATGCCGTGGAGGATCTCGTCCGTCTGCTCCATCTCATAGAGGAAATCGTCGGTGGACGCATACAGCCTGTCGTAGTCGTGGTCGTAGCTGTGGTTGCCGACGGCGTGGCCATCGGCGACGATGCGGCGGATGGTGTCTGGATAAGCGGCGGCATGCAGCCCCGTGACGTAGAAGGTGGCCTTGACGCCATTCTCTGCCAGGATGTCGAGGATGGCCGGCGTCACTTCATCGTCCGGGCCGTCGTCAAAGGTCAGGTAGGCCGTCTTCGGCCCGTGGTAGGGCGAAAGCGCCGGCAGCGCCACGGGCAGGCCGAGACGGATCCGCTCGGACAGCGTATGGGCGTCGTACACCGGCTGGGCGGCGTCCGAAAGCTGCAAGTTGGAAAAGTCGTCCGCCGCTATCACATAGGGGAGGGCGGGCTTCGACGATTTGGCGTCTGCAGGGGGTTTCGACGTCTCCTGCGTTGTCGTTTTTTCGTCTGCGGCGGGCTTAGCCGATTCCTGCTTTGGCGTCTTCCCGTCTGCGGCGGGAGGCGCAGTTTCCTGTTTGGCCGCCGGTTTTTCGGCGGCGGGGGCTTTGTCCCCGGAAGAGACTTGGGTGCAGCCGGTGAAAATCACGGCGAGGACGCAGAACAGAGCGATGCAGAAACGTTTGGAAATCATAACGACATCTCCTTAGTGATGAGTAAAATATTAAATGAAAGCTCCCGAAAAGCGGGCGCTTCACGGGAGCTTTTGAATGTTAATCGTTTTTCGTGTCCATGATCGCCAGCGAGGAGACGCGGTCGCCTTCCTCGGTCTTCATCAGCGTTACGCCCTGCGTGTTGCGGCTGATCAGGGAGATTTCGCTGACGCTGGTGCGGATGACGATGCCGTCGGTGGTAATCAGCATCAGCTCCTGGTCTTGGTCCGGGTGGGCGACTTTGAGGCCGACGACGGCGCCCGTCTTCTCCGTGACCTTCATGTTGATGATGCCTTTGCCGCCGCGCTGGGTCACGCGGTATTCCTCGGCCTTCGTGCGCTTGCCGTAGCCCTGCTCGGTGACGGTGAGGATCTCGCTGTCGCCGGAGAGCTTGTCCATGCCCACGACCTCGTCCATGTCGTGGAGACGGATGCCGGTGACGCCGCGGGTCTGCCGCCCCATGGAGCGGACGTTTTGCTCCTCGAATACGATGGCCTGCCCGTCCCGGGTGCCGAGAATGATGCGGCTCTCGCCGTCGGTGAAGCGGACGCCGATCAGGTCGTCGTCTTCGTCGAGGTTGATGGCGATGAGGCCGCCCTTGCGCGAGGTGTCGTATTCCTTGACGACGGTCTTCTTCACGACGCCTTTCTTCGTCGCCATGAAGAGGTACCGGTCTTCGCGGAATTCGCGGATCGGGATGATGGCCGTGATGGTCTCGTCGGAGGACAGCGGCAGCAGGTTCACGATGGCGGTGCCCTTCGCCTGCCGCGCGGACTCCGGAATGTCGTAGCCCTTCAGCCGATAGACGAGGCCGCGGCTGGTGAAGAACAGGATCGTATGGTGCGTCGTCGTGATCAAGAGATTCTCGACGAAGTCCGTCTCCTTCGTGCCCATGCCGGTGACGCCGCGTCCGCCGCGCTTCTGCGTGCGGTAGGTGGCCAGCGGGATGCGCTTGACGTAGCCGCCGTGGGTCACGGTGATGACCACGTCCTCCTCGGCGATCAGGTCTTCGACGTTCATTTCCGTCGTGTCGATGGTGATGCGCGAGCGGCGGTCGTCGCCGTATTTCTCGCGGACCTCCTTCAGCTCGTCCTTGATGATGCCGAAAATCTTGTTTTCGTCGGCCAGGACGCCCTTCAAGTATTCGATGGTTTTCAAGACCTCTTTGTATTCTTCCTCGATCTTCTCGCGCTCGAGGCCGGTCAGGCGCTGGAGGCGAAGGTCGAGAATGGCCTGCGCCTGCTTCTCCGTCAGGGAGAAGCCCGTCATCAAGGCTTCACGGGCGATGTCGGCGGTGCGGCTCTCGCGGATCGTCTTGATGACCGCGTCGAGGTGGTCGAGGGCGATGTTCAAGCCCTCCAAGATGTGGGCGCGGGCCTCGGCTTTCGCCAGCTCGTATTTGGTGCGCCGCGTGATGACGTCTTTCTGGTGGGCGATATAATAATGAAGGACTTCCTTCAGGTTCAGCACCCGGGGCCGTCCGTCCACCAGCGCCAGCATGATCACGCCGAAGCTGTCCTGCATCTGCGTGTGCTTGTAAAGCTGGTTCAGGATGACGTTGGCGTTGGCGTCGCGGCGCAGCTCGACCACGATGCGCATGCCGCTGCGGTCGGATTCGTCGCGGAGCGCGGTGACGCCGTCCACGACCTTGTCACGGGCCAGCTCGGCGATGCGCTCGACGAGCTTCGCCTTGTTGACCTGATAGGGAAGCTCGGTGACGATGATCTGGCTCTTGCCGTTGGACATCGTCTCGATATGGGCGTCGGCGCGCATCTGGATCACGCCCCGGCCGGTGCGATAAGCGCTCTTGATGCCCTCGGTGCCCATGATGAGGGCGCCCGTCGGGAAATCCGGCCCTTTGACGACGGTCATCAGTTCTTCCACCGTCGTCTCGGGATTGTCGATCAGCATCAGCGTGCCGTCGATGACCTCGCGCATATTATGGGGCGGGATGTTCGTCGCCATGCCGACGGCGATGCCCGAAGTGCCGTTGACGAGGAGCTGGGGGAATTTCGCCGGCAGCACCGACGGCTCCTTCAGCGATTCGTCGTAGTTCGGCACGAAATCCACCGTTTCCTTGTCGATGTCCTGCAGCATCAGCTCCGAGACCTTCGACATGCGGACCTCGGTATAACGCATGGCCGCCGCCGGGTCGCCGTCCACCGAGCCGAAGTTGCCGTGGCCGTCGGCCAGCAAATAGCGCATGGAGAAATCCTGCGCCATGCGGACGATCGCGTCGTAAACCGAGCTGTCGCCGTGCGGATGATATTTACCTAAGACCTCGCCGACGATACGCGCCGACTTCTTGTAGGGCTTGTTCGAGCCCATGCCGGCTTCCTGCATCGCATAGAGAATGCGGCGATGCACCGGCTTCAAGCCGTCCCGGACGTCCGGCAGCGCGCGCGCCACGATGACGCTCATCGCGTAGTCGATGTACGAGGTCGACATGACCTCCGCAAGGTTCACCGGTACGACTTTATCCTTGTTAATCTCCAAAATCTCACCCTCATTCGTTTTCCGTGTCATATATATAAATGTAGGAAACTCATTTCGACAAGCATTTTATTATACCATAAAAAACCAGGCGCGGCAAAGCAAATTCTGCTTTTCCGCGCCTGTGGAAAATCCGTTCAGGACTTCAGTATTTCGCTGTATAAATATCCTTCCCGCACGCCGGAATCGCTGTAAACGACCTCGCGGCAGTTCAGCGCCTCCGTCAGCACGTCGGCCAGGATCAGGCCGGGGAGCAGGGTGTGGATCCGGTCGGGCGTCGCCAGCATCAGGCGCACGGCGTCCTCTTCCTTCGGCGGGGTGGGGGATACATAGTGGGCGAGCATCGCGCCGAAGCGGCGCGGGTCCATGCGCGTCGTCTCCTCCGGCAGGTCGTACATCATCCGGTAGAGCGCGCAGGTTCCTTTGAAGGTTCCGCCGATGCCGCAGGCGACGGTGTTTCGCATGGGCGGAAGCTTGCAGCAGAAAAGATTCACCGCCTTGAAGACTTCTGTTCGGATGGCTTCGGCCTCTTCCGGCGTCGGCAGCAAATCCTTCACATAGGCGACTTTCAGCGACAGCGAGCCGAAGGGCAGGCTCCATTTCCGTGAGACGCGGCGCGAGCGGTACGTGACGATTTCCGTGCTGCCGCCGCCGATGTCGAGGATGACGCCGTTGTCCGACGCCAAGTCGTGAATCGCCCCGGCGAAATCGAAGGCGGCTTCCTCCTCGCCGGAAATCACGCGAATGGAAAGCCCCGTCCGCGATTCCAGCGCCGCTACCGCTTCGGCGCTGTTTGTCGCGTTGCGCAGGGCGGCGGTGGTGAACGCTACCGTATTTTCGACGCCCATGCCTGCGAGGAAGTCGCGATACTCGCTCACTACCTCGGCGGCGCGACGGACGCCTTCCTCCTGCATCACGCCGTCTTTGACATACGCGGAAAGCCCCACCGTATGTTTGCGCTTCATGATCTGCGTCGCGTGCCCGTCTTCTATTTTATAGACCGCCATGCGGATCGTGTTCGACCCGATGTCGATCATCGCCTGCAGCATAACGTCACCACCTTCGCGGAATCACTGAACAAGTCCCCCGGCAAGGTCATGAATTGACTTATTCAGTGATTCCTTGCATGTGTTATTCCACACGGACCTTTGATTTCCTTCCTGCCCTTTGGTCCTATTTGAAAACAAATATTGTCTGACAAATACGATTTCGGCTATTTTCATTCCAAATTATATATGGTACAATACAAACGGCAGTCAAAAACGGCCTATAATTTTGCAGACGGCGATCAACCTGCCCTCTTGCCCTATAAGGAGAGAACAGACATGAAAAATAAATTGTACGCCCTCGTCGGGCCCCATGCCTGTGGGAAGTCCACGATCATTCAGGAGCTGATAAAGCGCGGCGTCCATTATATCCCGTTGTACACGACGCGCTCGCCGGACTCCTACGTGCACAATCCCGTCAGCGCTGCGAAGATGTACCGGTTTATCGATAAGGCCGAGTTCTTCAAGCAGGATTTTCTCGTAAAGATTACCTATAAGGGTGAGTATTACGGCATGATGAAGCAGGAGATCCTGAGCGGGCTCCAAGATCATCAGACCAGCGTCTGTGCTACCGACGTGCAGGGATTGAAGCAGCTTTCGAAATTGTTGAAGGACAATTTCGAGTCCATCTTCATCATGGTGGATTACGTGACGTTGGTGGAACGTATGCTGCACCTGAAGCACAGCAACGATGAGATCAAGTACCATATCGAATACGCCGAGAGCAACGGGGAATTCGATACCTGGAAGATTGCCACGCACGTCGTGAAGAATATCATTTCCTTCGATTCGACCATGAATCAGGTTCTCGCCATCATGGGCTTGATGGAGCCCATTTCCAAGAAGCACGAGAAAGCCTGACCGGTCGGCAGAATCGAACAGCGGCGAAAAAGAACCCGCGCATGGAATCCATGCGCGGGTTTTCTGTCGTTTCGTTGATTAGTGGATGTTCATGGAAAGCTCGATGAACTTATTGGCCAGCTTCGCTTTCTGCAGGACTTCCTCGGTGATGTCGTCGCCGGCTTTTACGATGACTACGCCGGTATCGGTGACGATGTCGCGGGAAGCTTTCTTGCCGAGCAGGAAGCGGCGATGACGCTCTTCCGTTGCCTTATCGGCGGCGGATTCGGGCTTCTTCTCCGGCTCGGGGGCCGGCTCGGGCGCGGGCGCCGGCTGAGGCTCCGGTTCCGGCATGGGTTCCGGCTCAGGGGCGGGAGCAGGTTCAGGCGCGGGCTCCGGCTCAGGAGCGGGAGCGGGCTCGGGAACGGGTTCGGGCTCAGGCATGGGAGCGGGGGCCGGTTCCGGAGTTACTTCGTCAGTTTTTTTTTCGTCTTCCGTACCCGCCGGCGTGTCGATAACGGTGACCTGTTTTCCGAAGATGGAAATCTGGTCGGACAGGATTTCCGACTCGACGCCTTTCGGATCGACGATCTGCACTTTTTCGACCTTGCCGTCTTCGCCGATGAAGATTTCGTTGACCGTGCCGTTGATGGTGCCGGACTTGGTGATGGCCTTCGTGCCGATGATGCGGATGTTCGCGTCCAGCATGGCCTCGTAGTCGCTGGCGTCCTCCAGCGTCAGGATGTTTTCGCTGTTGGTGATGGTGACGGCGTCATGGCCGATGGCGATGACCGAGGAGTACGGCAGCAGCTTTACGCCGCGGTACCAGTCTTCGTCCTCGATGGTGATGGCCGCGACGGCGCCGTTTTTCGCGTCGATCAGGAGCGTCTTGCTCATGCCGAGCTCACGGCCTTCGGTGATGCTGATGATCGGCAGCCCCAGGATTTCTACGCTTCTTTTCGTCATGGATTGTTCCTCCTAAAGTTTAATTACCCGTCTGCTTCGCGAATTCGGCTTCGATTTCCGCGATCCAGTCCGGCGGGATCTGGCTGAATGGGGTCTCCGGCGCGTCATGCCGGGTGGTGATATGCGAGACGGCTTCGAGGTAAGCGATGTTCTTTTGGAACTCTTCCGCGATGCCGGCTTGGCCTTGGATAACGGGGAGGGAGAGCGCGTCGCGGTAAGTGTTGACGGCGACGTCGTAAGCTCCGGCCTCTTTGTAAAGGTTGCCCAGCTCAATGACGAGGAAGGGCACATACGGATCGTCCGCAAAGCGCTCGACGGCCTGTTGATAGGCTGCGGCGGCCTTCGCGACATGACCGGCTTCTTTTTCCGCGTATGCGTAATCGAGATGGTCGTCCAAAGAAACGACGGTCTCGGGAACGCTGGCAATAACGGGTTCGGATTCCGGCTCTTGTTCTTGAACCTCGGGAACAGGTTCCGGTTCGGGCTCCGGCTCCGGCTCCGGCGTCGGCTCTTCGGCGACAGGCTCGGGTTCCGGTTCTTGCTCCTGTACCTCGGGCACCGGCTCCGACTCGGGCTCCGGCGTTGGCTCTTCGACGACAGGCTCGGGCTCGGGTTCTTGCTCCTGA
>JAEERZ010000098.1 GCA_016286075.1 Selenomonadaceae bacterium | reverse complement strand
TGCCAAGCATCCCGACACGAGCGCCCGCCTCGAATTTTTTCCGCGCAGCTAGCGTCGTATAAAAATTAAGCTTTCGCAAATATTGCTCCCAACTCAGATAAGTATGATGGTACAGATACGCAGACTTGGGAAAACGGCATTCCGGATATGGCGCATGAATCTGCGGATGCACAAAACCAGTAACATAACTTTTTTCTTTTGGAAACAAATGCAATCCGTAATCCGGGAACCAACCTCCATGACGTATCTCTTTGCCGCAAAAGTGGTTGAGACGCGCGTTCCAATAAGCAAACGGCTCATTTTTCCCGACAGCCTTCGCGATTTCCTCGCCAAGCAATCCCGTCATACGTTCGTCCGCATCTATGAAATAAACCCAAGTATATTTTGCTTCACCAATTGCAAACGTCTGTTGCTGCCCCCAGTTTCCATTCATAGCATGCGCAATGACACGCGCCCCCATTGTTTCGGCGATGGAAACAGTGTTGTCCGTGCTCCCATCATCAATGACGACAATCTCTCCTACATCTAAGTACTTTTGCACCGATGCGATGCAATCGCCTATATTCTTCTGCTCGTTGCGAGCCAAGATCAGGACTGAAAGATCAAGACTCATGACCGGCCTCCCGCTCCATCGCCGCCAATAGTTCTTCCCGACTTACCGCGTAAGTACCAACCTTCGCGACGACAACACTGGCAGCCAGATTTGCCAAATATGCGCCTTGCTCTGGCAAAAGGCCTCCCGCCAAGGCCAACGCAAAAGCGGCGATAACCGTATCGCCTGCGCCGGATACGTCGAATACCTCTTGTGCCTTCGTCGGAATATGCACTGCTGTGTCCTCCGTAACCAGCGAAAGACCGCACTCAGAACGCGTCGCCACCATCGCGCGAATATCAAAACGCTTCATCGCATACCGAGCCGCGCGCTCCACCGCCGCATCCTCGTTTTTCGCGGGTACCGTCTGCACCGCATTCAATTCCTTTAAATTCGGCGTGATATAATCTGCGCCCCGATATTTCTCCCAATCGCTTCCCTTCGGGTCGACCACGACGGGAACGCCTTTTTTGTGCGCCGCCTCAATCAATCGCGCGCAAAGCTCCGGAGTGACGATTCCCTTGCCATAGTCGGACAGCACCAGCGCGCCCGCCCCGTCGGAAAGCGACGCCTGAGCCAACATAAATAGCCTCTCCGCATCCTCTCCGGCCACCGGTTCCGTCTCCTCGAAATCGAGCCGCATCATTTGCTGATGGCCGCCTATCACGCGCAATTTCGTCGTTGTCGGCGCCCCCGTCACCACCAACCCGTAAATCGAAATGCCCCGCTTCTCAAAAAGCGCGCGGAGACGTCCGCCGTGATGATCCGCCCCGATGCAGGCCGCAACTTCCGTTTGGCAACCCAAAAGTGCAAGGTTGTGCGCGACGTTTGCCGCGCCGCCTAGCGTTTCTTTTGTCTTCACGACTCGCGTAATCGGCACCGGCGCTTCCGGCGAGATACGCGTAACCTCGCCGTAATAATACTGATCGAGCATTACATCGCCGATCACAAGCACTCGGCATTTTTCCGTCCCGTGCGAGACAAAATCAACCAAGCCGTTCTGCCAGTCCTTCATGCTTGCCATAAACGAACAATCTCCTTCATATCCTCTGCAAGGCGCTCTTTCACTTTTCCCGGTGAAAAGGCATCCAAACGCTCCGCCCTGCCTTTTTTGAGCCGCGCCAACGCCAATTCGTCCGTCAAAGTCTGGCGCACCGTATCGGCAACACCCGCAGGCGACGTATCAGAAAGCAGCACGCCTGCCCCCCCCAACGTCTCGGGCACGGCTGCTGCGGGCTTTGCAAAAATCGGAAGCCCGAAAATCATCGCCTCAACCAGCGGCACGCAAAACCCCTCGTGTTCGGACAAACAGAGAAGCCCGTCCGCGATCCGATACCAAGTGCAAAGCGCCTCGTCCGAAACCTGCCCAGTGAACAGAACGTTTTCCTCCATGCCATGCTTTTTGACGAGATCATGGAGTTTCTTTTCATAGCTTGGCTTGATATTACCAATAATTACAAGTCGAATATCCGATGAAATATTATCCCGATACCAAGCGGCGGCCTCAATCGCCTCATCCTGCTTTTTATGCGGCACTCCCCGTCCGACGACGAGCAAATTCAGCCGACCGTCGTTATAACGAAGCACCGCCTCGTCCTCGCCTCGTCCTGTGTAAGTTTCCGGCTCCACCACAATCGGCAGTACCGCCGTTCGCTCGATACCGACCGCTTCCAGCTCACGCCTTGAATATTCACTGGCACCCCACGCGAAAAAAGTATTTCTCGCTATCCTTTTCAAATCATGCCGACCGCGTAAGCATTTTATCCAAGACCCCCATGCGTTGCCGAAGAAATACCGCGCGGGTGTGATATTATGATAAAAAAGCGCGATTTTTCGTGGATAATTCCATACCCAACGATTAAACGAAGTCCCCGTCGTCATATGATAGATGACTATATCCTCCGGCTCGGCGGAAAAATCCCCCATCAGGCCGACGCGCCCCGCAAGACTCTCGTCAAGCCGATGGGCATACATCTTCGTTTCATAACCGAGCTCCTGTAAAATTTTATCCATATTCAGAAGCTGACGGCTCGCCGCGTCCGTCGGATGCAAAGCGTGGGCGACCTGAATGATTTTCATGCCTCGCGCTCCTCTTCCGCCAAATCAATTACGCGGCATTCATACTTCCCATAGTGCGACGGCCATGTGCCCACGCAGTTCCCGAACTCCTCCAAAAGCTCGTCCACATAGTGCATGACCACGTCCACGGGAATTTTCTTCATGCAGGCCATGTAGTCGTCGCCCTTTTTCGGACAGATATGGATGCCGCAAGGATGGCACGGCTCCGGCGTCTTAACCAGCACGTCCTTCGCGTCATACGGATAAAAACCCGGCACCGGCGAGGAACCGAACATCGTGACAACCGGCATATTCATCGCAACGCCGACATGCATCGGCCCAGAATCCGTGGTCAGGAACAAAACGGAACGACGAAGCATCCCCGCCAACACGCCCAACGACAATTTTCCCGTAAACACACGCACAGCGTCGCTGTCCTTATGCTTCATTTTCGCGAGACAATCCCGCACCATTTCCTCATCCATCGGCCCGCCGTAAAACGCAACGCCGTAACCGCGCTCGACAAGCCTGTCCGCGCATTCGGCAAAATATTCATCCAGCCATCTCTTCGTCGGCCAACTCGCGCCGATATTAAACGCGACGACCTTCTGTCCCTCCGGGAAATTCTCGCGCCAAAGCCGCGCTGCTTCATCATCCATGCCCGGCGGGATTTCCATTTCAAGGCCGCCGTCGTCAATACGTGTAACGCCGCAGGCCTTCGTCAAGACCTCGAAATGCGAATGGATTTGATGCATAACGGCTTTTTTGTTCGGCAAGACCTCATCGAAAAAAAGTGAAAATCCGGGTTTTGAATATCCGACAATACGCTTTGCGCCGGAAAACGCCGCGATAGCCGACGCGCGCTCATTGCGGTGCAGATTGATTACGAGATCGAAATTCTTTCTGCGAACGCCGAGTATAAAACGAAAAAACGAGCCGAGATGATCGTCTCGTCCTTTTTTGTCGATCAACATACATTCATCAATATGCGGATTAAACTCCACAAGATCACGCAGTTTCTTATCCGCAAGAAGCGTCAGCCGCGCCGACGGATAATTAGCCCGAAGCGTGCGCAACACGGGGGTGACAAGCATCAGATCACCGATGTGCATTAAATTGATTACGAGAATATTTCGGTAATCCGCCGCCATGCCGTCTCTCCTTCCACCACACAATTTCTATTATTATAGCTTATCCGTATTCCGTAAGCAAGATGAGTGCTCGACAGCCTTGATGATCTCCCTCGCCGTCGTGCCTTCAATGCAAACCATGCGCTTCTCGCATTTCCCCTTGCCCCAGCAGGGAGAGCAGTCTGTCCTGTAATAAAGTACCTCGTCCGTTTCGCCGCGCGGTCCCCAAACAACGGGATCGGTCGGGCCGAATATCGCGACGGTCCGGCAGCCGACGGCCTGCGCAATGTGGAGCGGTCCGGTGTCGACGGTAATCAGGCACGACGCATTTTCAAGAAACGCCGCCAATTCGGAAAGTGTCAACGCACCCGCCAACACGTTGTTTCGCGGCAGATTCGCCAACCGAGCTATTTCCTCAAGCTGGTTTGCCTCCGCTGCGCTGCCAATCAAAAAGATCGGCTTCCGCTGGCTAAAATGTCGAACGACATGCGCCGCCGTCGCCAACGACAGATTTTTTCGAACGTAACTGCCTACCGGACAAAGAACGAGATATCCGTCCTGTGGAATATGGCGCACTTTACTTTTTTCCGCAAGACTTTCCTTCGCACTCTCCGGCACTTTCATCGAAAGCGACGTATCCGTATTTTTTTCGTCGATCCCCAGAGGACGCAAGACCTCCAAATGGTTCAGCGTCTCATGCTTGATTCCGTCGCGTCGATGAGACGCAACCAGCGTCAGGAACCAACCCGCATGCTGCGCATCGTAACCGAGACGGTTTGGAATTCCTGCCAGCCAAGCCACCACCGCGCCGCGCAGCGCAAAATTCATCGAAACGCAAAGGTCGAAGCCGAGCGGCACAAGCCGACGCGCCATGCGCCACATGCCGAAAAGCCCTTTATCTTTGCCGCGCTTGTCGTAGACCAACACCTCGTCCACATAAGGGTTCATTGCCGCAACCTCCGCCGTCAACGGTATTGTCAGCATCGTCAGACTCGCCTTTGGAAAACGAGCTTTCAGCGCGCGCATCGTCGGTGTCGCAAGGATCACGTCGCCGATGAACGCAAGGTCAATCACAAGGATTTTTTTAATGGTTTCCGCGTCCATACCACGCGTCCTTTCTATTCCTTTTCCATCATCCGCGCCGCCGCGCAAACTGCTTGCCCCAGTGAAAGCCCTCCGTCATTGGACGGAATCAACCGATGACGAAGTACGTCAAAACCTTCGCGACGCAAATTATCCTCAACAAGCCGAAGCAGCAAAGTATTTTGAAATACGCCACCGGAAAGCGCGACCGTCGAAACGCCCGTTTTTTCTCGAGCCGCACGGCAACCTGTTCCAATCAGAGCCGCCAACGACGCATGGAAAGCCGCCGCTAATGCGGACACTTTTTCTCCCGCAAGCCTCCGGTTCATGAGTTCCGAAAACAACGCGACCGTCGGCAAGAGCAATCTCCCGTCTTGCGCTCTGCCAAGCGGAGGAAGCGTGAAAACTTCTCCTTCCGAATCCCATTCCTCCGCCGCGAATTGCAGCGCCATCGCCGCCTCCCCTTCAAAGGTCGATTCCCGACAAAGCCCCAGCGCCGCGCTGACCGCATCAAAAAGCCGCCCCGCGCTGGTGGAAACCACGGCGTTGATTTTATTCTTCACAAGCAATAACTGAGCGCCGATTTCTTCCTCACTGCCCAGTCCCAGCCGAAACGCGCTTCCCGCGACATCTTCGCCCTGCAAAAGCCCCGTCGCGATTCGCCAGCCTTCTCTCGCTGCCCGTTCGCCGCCCGCTTGTATAAACGGATCGATAGAACCGAGTCTTGTGAAGCCTTTATAATCAGCCAGCAACAGTTCGCCGCCCCAAACACTTCCGTCCGGGCCGTAACCCGTCCCGTCAAAAGCGACGCCGATGACGGGCTCTGTCCAATTGTTTTCCGCCATGCAGGAAACAATATGGGCGTGATGATGCTGAACATCGATTGTCGGAAGCCCTAACGTTTTCGCAAAATTCGTCGTCCTATAAGCCGGATGAAAGTCATGTGCAACGATGCGCGGCTCAATAGAGAGCAGCGACGCCATCCGCGCCGTCGTTTCCCGAAGACACTCGACGGAACGCAGATCTCCCATGTCTCCGATATGTGCCGACGGGTAGAATACGCCGCCTTGCCCGAGGCAGAAGGTGTTTTTCAATTCGCCGCCCACGGCCAGTACGCCGTCCCGAACTTTTTCCAGCGGCGGCAAAAAAAGGGGAAGCGGCGCGTAGCCCCGGCTGCGCCGAATCATGTACGGCGTTCCGTCGTAAACCTCCATAACGGAATCATCCGCCCGCACGCGAATCCTACGGTCATGGGATAAAATCACGTCTGCCAGCGGCGCAAGCGTTTCCCGTGCTTCGCCGTCCGTACGGCAAATCGGTGCGCCGGGCGGATTGCCGCTGGTCATGATCAACGCGTCCGGCA
Source organism: Selenomonadaceae bacterium (assembly GCA_016286075.1). Classification (GTDB taxonomy): domain Bacteria; phylum Bacillota; class Negativicutes; order Selenomonadales; family Selenomonadaceae; genus RUG12372. Next base: position 1,861 of record JAEERZ010000098.1, on the reverse strand, counting down.
TGACAATTCCGTCAGGATAATCAAAAAGCAATAGATGAAGCGGCGTATACGGGAGCATCAAACCAACACGCCGACTGCCCGGAGCGGCAGCGGGCGCGATTTTTCCTCCTTCTTTCCGCCGCAAAATCACGATTGGCTTTTCCGGCCCGTCCATTATCGCACGCAGGGCGTCGGGTATCATCGCTTCCCGCTCCACTGCCGCCATATCCCGCACCATCACCGCAAAGGGCTTCGTCGGGCGACGTTTTCGCTCCCGCAAGAGACGCACTGCTGTCTCGTTCGTCGCGTCGCAGCAGAGATGAAATCCGCCGATTCCCTTAACCGCCGCAATTTTTCCGTCGCAGAGCGCCCGGCGTACCGCCCGAATCGCGTCCGCTCCCCGTAATGTTCCGTCTAACAAATAAACCTGCGGCCCGCAGTCGTGGCAGGCAATCGGTTGAGCGTCGTAACGGCGCGACGCACGGTCATGGTATTCCGCCGCGCAGGCCGTACACATTGGGAAGGACTTCATGCTGGTCCGCTCCCTGTCATAGGGCATTTCGTCAAGAATCGTGAGCCGCGGTCCACAGTCCGTACAGTTGATGAACGGATGCAAATAGCGTCGGTCATTTTCGTCGAAAAGCTCTGTTCGGCATGCCGGACAAATCGCGATGTCGGGCGAAACGAATCGACTGCCTCGCGCCGCCTCGCTCTCCGCAATAAAAAAACTATCGCCCAAGAACGGCTCCCTCTCCCTCTCTTCCACATGAAGCAGCGATGCGCGCTCCGGCGCTTTTCCGACAAGGTCTCGTCGAAACGCAGCGAGATGTTCTTTCGTTCCCTCCGCAACAATTTCCACATAGGAGCCCTTATTCGAGACGTATCCCGTCAGCCCGTGCGTCTCCGCCAACCGATGCACGAACGGGCGGAACCCCACACCCTGTACGACGCCATAGACGCGATATTCCCGTGTCATAACAGCCCCAACGCCGGAACAAGCATTGTCATAGCCAGCCAACCCAACGGAACGGCTAAAAGATATAGCAGCACGTTCAAAATGAAATACAAAAACCGTTTCTTGTCCTTCGGCAACGCGAAGGCTGAAAAAAGCGCGTTAAACAGCAAAAATGCCAGTACGCACCCGCCGGCGGACAAAACAAGCAACAGCACATATTCTGTAGGCGTCGGATTCCCTTGCGCATTAGCGCCGTTTTTCATCACGGCCACCAACTGCTGCGCGCCGTCGAATGCGAAAGCGGGCGTGAGTATCCCCCATACAGCCGTAATAAAATATTGCAGTTGCTTCACGGACTGCCCGCCTCCTTCCGCATATATAATCTTCAATAATATTATAATATATCATGTTTCCCTTTTCGGGACAAGCAAACAAAAAAGACGCACGGTCTTTCCATGCGTCTCTTTGCTGTCGATTATGGTCGGAGCGACCGGATTTGAACCGACGACCTCTTCCACCCCAAGGAAGCGCTCTACCAAACTGGGCTACGCCCCGACAGAAATTTATTATAGGCGAAAGCGTCGCGTTTGTCAAACTTCCGCCGAGTTTTTCCGCCATGCTGCGTCAAAGAGCTCTTGACGTAACAATCGACAGAAAAACACTGCCTCCTCTTTTACAAAACAAGCTTTGAGAAATCCGCGACTGTCTGCACCAGCGCGTCGATGGACTTGAGCAGCCCGAGACGGTTCGCCCTCACTTTCGCATCCTCGTCCATGACCATTACTGCGTCGAAGAAGGCGTCGATAGGCTTCGCCAGTTCCGAAAGAGCCTCGATTGCGCCCGAGTAATCGTCGGCTTTCACGCACGCTTCCGTCTTTGACTTTACAGCTTTGTATGCCTCCGTCAGCGCCTTTTCCTTCGACACGG
>JAEERZ010000097.1 GCA_016286075.1 Selenomonadaceae bacterium | reverse complement strand
GTCTGTGTACAAATTCTTCATGCGCTCGAACCAATCGTTGAACATGCCGAAGAATTTGTCCAAGACGCCGTTCTTTTTCGCATTCGGTTCATGACGTCTCAGCAATGTCGCACAAAGCGCCGGCGTCAGCGTCAGCGCTGTAAAAGTCGAAAAACAGACGGAAACCGCCATGGTCAGCGCGAACTGCTTATAAAGCACGCCCGTCATTCCACCGAGGAACGCCACGGGCACGAACACCGCTACCAGCACGAAGGTCGTGCCGAGGACCGCGCCCTGCACCTCGTCCATGGCGACCTGCGTCGCCTCCTTCGGGCCGAGGTTGTCCTTCTCCATGTGCTCTTCGACGTTCTCGACGACGACGATGGCGTCGTCGACGACGAGGCCGATGGCGAGCACCATCGCGAAAAGCGTCAGCGTATTGATGGTAAAACCAAAAGGAACGAAGGAAATGAAGGTCGCGACCATCGACACGGGCACGGCCAGCATCGGAATCAGCGTCGCGCGCCAGTTCTGCAGGAAGACGAACACGACGACAAGCACGATCAAAAGCGCCTCGACAAAGGTCTCTACGACCTCCGCCAGCGATGCGGTGATGAACTTCGTGTTGTCGACGATCTCGGTATAAGCCATATCCGGCGGGAAGTCTTTCTTCGCCGACTCGATAACCTTCTTGACCTCCCTGACGGTCTCCAGCGCGTTGGCGTCGTCGGTCAGCATGACCGCAAAACCGACGGAAGCCTCACCGTTCGTCGAGGTCTCGGTGGCAATCTGCAGCTGACCGGGCGCGATGCGGGCAATGTCTCCGAGACGTACGAAAGAGCCATTCTCCCCAGCCTTGACGATGACTCGCTGGAAATCCTCCGGGGTCTCGAGGCGGCCCTGCACGATGCCTGTGTACTGACGTTCCTGCGTATCCGGGGCGGGCATCATGCCCACTGTGCCGCCGGGAGCCTGCACGTTCTGGTCCCTGATGGCGTTCACCACGTCGGAAATCGTGATCCCCAGTTCGGCAATCTTGTCCGGGTTCAGCCAGACGCGCATCGTGTAATTGGTGGCGAAGACGTTGACGTCGCCGACGCCGTGTACGCGCTTGACCTGGTCGATCAGATAAATATCAAGGTAGTTTTTGATGAAATTCCGGTCGAAGCTTCCGTTCGGCGAAGAAACCGCGCCGACCAGCGTCATGTCCTGGGACGATTTTTTCGTCGTGACGCCGTAGGCAGTGACTTCGGAAGGCAGGCTGGACGTTGCGATGGAAACGTTGTTCTGCACCAGCACCGAGTCCATGTCGCCGTTCGTGCCAAGCTCGAAATAGACGTTCAGCGTATAGGCGCCGCTGTCGTCCGAGGTGGAGGACATATAGTCCATGCCCTGGGTGCCGTTGACCTGCTGCTCAATGACCTGGGCAACGGTGTCGTTGACGACCTTGCCGCTGGCGCCCGTGTAGGTCGTCTGGACGCTGACCGTCGGCGGCGAGATCTGCGGATACTGCGCGATTGGCAGGCTAAAGCCCGCAATGGCGCCGATGATGACCAGCAAGAGAGCGACGACAATGGCGAAAATCGGACGATCTATGAAGAATCTTGACATTGTCTATTCTCCTTATCCCTTACTTCCTGTCCGAAACGGAAGGCGAGGCCACCAGCGTGAATCCCATCTGATCCGGCGTCACCGTCGTGACCTTAAGGTCCATGCCGTCCTGCAATTTGGTCAGGCCCTCGACTATCACATTGTCGGTTTCCGTGACGCCTCTCCTAATAATATAGTAGCTTCCGACCTTCTCTCCGAGTTCGACGCTGCGTGCCTGAGACTTGCCGTCGTCGCCGACCACCAGCACGAAGGTCTTGTCCAACACCTGCTGGATCGCGCGCTGAGGCACAAGGAGCGCATTCGGCACCGTCTCGCCGCTCAGGCGCACCCGGGCGAACATCCCCGGAAGCAAAATACCGCTCGGGTTCGGGAACAGCGCCTTCAATGTCAGCGTGCCCGTATTCTCGGACAGGGCGCGGTCGGCCTGTACGATCTGCCCCTTCTGCGGGTACATATTGCCGTCCGTCAGCGTGATACTGACCATGACAGGTCCCTCATTCTCACTATTCGCACTGCTGGCGTTTTTCTGCCCCAATCCAAAATATTTCAGATATTCCGTCTCGGAAATGCTGAACTGCACATAGACCGGATCGACGGTACCGATGGTGACCAGCGCAGTCTGACCGCTGGTCGCGTAAGTACCTACCGCCACGTCGTTGACGTCGAGGCGCCCGGACATCGGCGCGTAAACCACCGTGTCGTCAAGATTGTCATTCGCCCTTTGGAGCAGCGCGGCGTTTGCCTCAACCACGGCCCCGTATTCGTTGACCCGCGCCCTTTGGGTCGTCACCGTCTGCTCGGAAATCGCCGCAGAAGCTAAAAGCTCCTCGTCGCGCTGCAAATCGATGATGGCGTTGTCCAGCGTCGCCTGGGACTGGGCGAGAGTGGCCTGCGCGGAAAGCACCGCCGCCTCGTATTGGCGCGGATCGATGCGGTAAAGCGGCTGCCCCTCATTGACGAACTGACCGCCATGCACATATTTCTCCACGATCGCGCCGGAAACCCGCGGCAGGATCTTGACCTCGTCCTTGCCGCGCACCTGACCCGCGAACTCCGTGGTCAGCGGCGTATCCTGCTTCAGGACCTTCATCGCCTTGACCGGCGTTCCCTGCGGTCCCTGCTGCGCCTGCTGCCCGCCGCAGCCTGCAAAGATTCCTGCCGCCAGCATCGCCGACAACAATCCGCCCAAAAGCTTTTTCTTTCCGTTCATCATAAGATTCGCAGCCTCCTATTGTCCATCCGCGCTTTCGCGCATAAAATTCGCATAATAATATTTATAATAATATATCAATGATAATATATCAAGTTAAATCAACAAAACGCACAAAAATTCCTTGACAACCAAAAAGACAGAAACTATATTATTAGTTAGTCAATTAATTATTTTTTAATAGCAAAAGGAGACGACATGAAGCAATCCATGATGCCATCCTGGGCAGAGCTGGAGCGTCACGCCCGTATCGTGCCGGAAATCCACCCGAACGAAGTGCTGGCGATGCTGACGATCTTACAGACGGCGGGCACGATCCAAAGCCGGATTATGGACATTTTGCAGCGGAACTATCGTCTTTCGGAGGGAAAACTCTGCGTGCTGATTCAGCTTCATCAATCGCCGAAGGGCTGTGCACCGTCCACGCTGGCGGAGCGGGCGGGCATCACCCGCGCCTCGGTCAGCGTGATGATCCGGAACTTGCAGACAGAAGGACTTGTCTCTCTCGTATCCGACGACGAGGATCGGCGGGCAAAATGCGTGCGCCTGACGAAAAAAGGCCGCGCGTTCTTGGACGAGGTGCTGCCGGAGCATTATCTCCGCATCACGAAACTGATGGGACGGCTGACGGCGGAGGAGCAAAAGGCGCTGACCGGACTCTTGGAAAAATTGGCGTCCTGACGGATTGATTTTTGCAGGAAAGAGTTTCGTGTGCCCATATAGTTAGACAGCTAATCAAATAAAAACGGGGGAATCAAAATGGACTTGTCGAATAAGACGACAAAAATCGGGATTGGTTTGCTGGCGCTGCTTCTCATCGCGGGGCTGACGCTCTTTTACAGCGGCAGCGACGCGGTGGCGGTGGCGCTGGAGAAGAAGGAAGGGATCCTGACGGCGGAGCAGGTGAAGGTGGCCTTCGACTCCGTGGGCGGCCGCATGGTGAACGAAGCCGTGCAGGAAGGCCAGACGGTGAAGAAGGGCGACGTGCTGATGGTCATCGACAGCACCGACGTCGACCTCGCCACCCAAAAGCTGAAAGCGCAGATCGCCCAGCTTGACGCGACGATTCGCTCTCAGGAGGAAAGCGTGCGGCTCGGCTTTTCCCGCATCGAAAACGACGAGGTGCAGAGCCGCCGCTCGGTGGACGCCCAGCGCGCCTCGGTGACGGCGGCGCAGGCGACGTTCACGCGGCAGTCGCTGGAATACGACCGCGCCGTGCAGCTTCGCGGCGAAAGCGTCATTTCCCAGTCGGAAATGGACGCGGCGCAGGCGGCCTACGACACGGCGCGGGCGAATCTCGCCGCCGCCGAGGAAGGACTGGCCCGACTGCTCTCCGGCGCGGCGGATACAGGAAACACCGACGCGATGGCGCTGCCCACGATTGAGCAGGCGCGCAGCGAAACCCGGAACCGCGAGAACGACGTGGAGGCCCTTCGCCAGCAGAAAAAAGCGTTGGAAGTCCAGCTGAAGGAACTGGAAGTTTCCAAGGCACGCCTGACGCTCCGGGCCCCGGAAGACGGGCGCATCCTGAAGATCATCGCGAAGCAGGGCGAGATGATCGCGCCGAACGTACCGGTAATCCTTCTGGAAAGCACCCGCTATTATTACGATATCTATCTGAGCGAAAAACAGATCGTAAACCTGCGCGAAGGCGACGTGCTGACAGGCAGGACTGTCGCCGGGGACAGGAAAGTGGACGGCACGATCCGGCTGATCGCCCAGGCGCCGGGCTTCGCCGACCTGAAGATGTCGCGTGAGAAGGGGCAGGCGGACCTCACCGCGTTTCAGGTCCGTGTCTACACCGAGCCGACGGAGGGCGTTCTGCCGGGCATGACGATAGGAGTGGACGCCAATGGATTCCGTTAAGGACGAAATCGAGTTCCTGTTGTCGGGAAAAGGAATGCCCTATCAAAAGGTTTCTTTGGTCGTTGCCATAGTCGTCGCGGTGTTCTTCACGCTGGCGCTTTACAACAACAGCATCCGCGACGCCCGCGTGGCCATCATCGACCTCGACAACTCGAAATACAGCCATGAGCTGACGCAAAAGATCGACGCCTCCCCCTTCATGCATGTCACGGCAGTCCTCAATACCCCTGCCGATCCGAAGACGCTCTGCTATCAGGATCAGGCCATCGCCGTAATCTGCCTGCCAAAGGGCCTCGAAAAAGCGCGGTACACGAACGGCGCGACGGGCAGCATCGGCGTCTATTACGATTATACGAACACGGCACAGCACGCCGACATCATGGAGGCGCTGCCGGAAATCGTCGCCACAGAAAACGCCATGGCCTCCGGCGGCACGGGGGGCGGCATCCAGCTTTACAGCCGCCGCCTGTTCAACCCCGCCGCCTCCACGGCGAACGGCGAGACGCAGGGCTTCCTGTTCTTCTTCTCGTCCATGTTCTTCGTGTTCGCCACCATCGGCATGGTGCCGCGGCTCAGGCTCGAGCATAAATGGGAACCGCTGCTGAAAAACGGCTCCCCCTTCGACCTGATGCTCCGGCTGGTGCCCTACGGCGTCTGCCTGCTGGTCGCATTCTTCGTCGGCATGGCAATCCTCCGCGTCTGGGGCGACATGGTCATCGGCGGGCGCATGATCTGGTTCTTCCTGTCCCAATTCTTCTACATCTGGGTACTGGGCATGATGTCGCTGCTCTTCGGCTGGTACGCGCTGAATCCCGGTGTCGCCGCCAGCGGCATGATCCTGTTCCTGCCGGGAGGCTTCATCCTCGGCGGAGCCACGGGGCCGGTGCCGATCCTGTCGAAATGGGTGCTGGTGCTGTCCCATTTCTTCCCGCTGACATGGGAATTCCATCTCGTGCGCGACTTCGTGACGAGGGGCGCGGGCTTCTGGGACTGCGCGCGGCTTTTCGGGCTGTTCCTCGTCTATATCGCCGTCGTCGCCCTGTTCTTCTGCCATCGATTCTACACCGACAGGAAGAAGCTGACGGAAAATGAAAATCACGCATCCCTTGCGGAAGCGTGACGAAAGAAGGAGAAATCTATGGAATACAAGAAAATCCTCGTGCCGGTGGACGGCTCGCCGGAGGGCGGCCGCGCGCTGGACCACGCCGTCTACCTCGCGAAGCTCAGCGGCGCTTCGCTCTGCCTGCTTCACGTCGCGGACCTGAACCGGAAAATGTCCCTGTTGGAGCGGGCATGGACAGGAGGCGGCGTGCCGCCGGAGATGAAAGAAAAGGGCTATGCCATCCTCGCGGAACATGCCCGCCGCGTGCCGCCGGAAATCAATCTGTCCAGTGTCGTCGAAGTCGGCGCGCCGCCGGACACGATCCTCGAAGTAACGAAGCGCGAGAACGCCGACATTATCGTCATGGGCAGCCGCGGACTCAGCCCCATGGAAACGGTCGTCCTCGGCGGCGTCAGCCACTACGTGCTGCATTACGCCACCGTTCCCGTACTAATCGTGCGATAAAAAATGTGCGTCTGTCAGATTACTTGAAGCAGACGCACTTTTTCTATTTATAATGAAATCAAAGATTTCCAACGGTAATCAGCGTGACAAAAATCCCGGCGCGAGCAATACTGCGCTGACCGCGAGGCCGATGAACAGCGGATTGACCGGGGGCGTCAGCACCGTCGAGAACAGCACCGCAACGGCGGTGGAAACTACCATCGAGAGCAACGCCCAGCGCGGCGAAACGCATTTCGGTCGGAACACCGCCAGTGTCAGCGGCAGGAAAATGCCGCCGCCGCGGAGCGCCATCGAAAGGTAATTCAAGATCAGCACCTGCGCCCCTGGATTCGCAATCGCATACGCACAGGCGCAAACGACGACGCCAAGGACGACAAGCCGTACGAGCAGCAGTTTCTTCCCTCCGTCCGTGACGGAAAACGCGCGGGCGATAATATCGTTGGCAATCATCGTGCCGACGCCGAGAGACAGTCCGCCAATGGAACCGACGATGGAGAGCATGACGCCGCCCAGCGCGACGCCGCCAATCCACGGCGGCAAATGCGCCGACAGATACGTTGGCAGCACAAGAAGCGGCAGTACGTCCGGCTCAAAAGCGCGCATATACAGCCCGATAGCGACACAGGGCAGTCCCACGGGAATCACGATCAGCGCCGCCGTGAAGGCACCTATTGCCGCAACCTCTGGGCTTTTCGCGGAAAAAATCGCCTGCACATACGTCTGCGTGCAGAGAATGCCGACAATCATCGACGCCAAATGCGCCAGCCCGTTCCCCACGCCGCCTCCGAACAGGCTCAGCCAGCCGTCGCCCGGAAACGCCGTGGAAAAATCCGTGCCCGACGGCAGCGCGCCGTAAGCCAAATATCCCGCAGCCATCAAGCTCGTCCATATCACGGCCATTTTCAGGATACCGCCGAGCCCCGCGCTTTTCATGCCGCCGAAAAATACGTAAAGCACCACCAGCGCCAGCAAGACGCCCGCCGCCGCATACGGGGAAACCCCCAGCACCGCAGACAGGATACCGACGCCGGGCAGACAGCTTGCCACCGCGCTGAAAAAAATGCCCAGCGACGCGATGACGCTGGTGACGACGCCCGCCCGCGCCCCGTAATTTCCCACCAGCAACTCGGGAATCGTCGTCAGCCCCGACGCACGAAACCGCTTCGCGTAGAAAAGCCCCATGATGACAAATGAAATGCCGGACCCCAGCGTAAACCACCACGCGGAAAGCCCGACGGAAAAAGCAAGCTGCGCCGTTCCCACCGTAGCGCCGCCGCCGATGACCGTACCGGCGATCGTACCCGCCACCATCGGCGCGCCCGCCGCACGCCCGCCGAGACTGTAGCCCTCCGCCGACTTCACGGAGCGCGCCGCGTAAATGCCGCCGCCCAAAACAAGCGCCACCGTCGCCAGCATGAAACCGATATGCGCCGCAGAAAGGTCCAAAACGTTTCGCTCCTTTTACCAAGAATGCTTATATTATACCGCCATCGTCCAAAATTTGTCGACAGACAAAATCCTGCATCCTGCCCTACTGAAAATTTTTTCAACAATTGTACAAAATTTTCAGTTGACAAAAATGCAAAAAAACCGAACAAACGCCGAAATTTCAAGAATTTCGCCTAAAAACAACAAACGACGATTCCGTTCTTTTTGTGCAAGACGGAAGAAATAAACACAGTCTTTCCATTTTTCCATGAATGTCCTATAATAAGTTAAATTTTTGAAAGAAGGGAAAACATCGTGAATTGGAAAGTCGTGCTCGCCGTCCTGACGGGAAACGTCATTTTCATGGCGTCGAGCTATACGATGCTGATTCCCTTCCTGCCGATGTATCTGACCCATGAGCTGGGGGTATCGACGGAGCACGTCAACCTTTGGTCGGGCGCGGTATTTTCGGCAAGCTTTATCGTAAGCGCAATCATGG
>JAEERZ010000096.1 GCA_016286075.1 Selenomonadaceae bacterium | reverse complement strand
TGGACGACGCGAAGCTATATGTGGTTCGGGCCGTCATCTGCCCGGACGCTTCTTGCCGCCTGACGTTGGCGGCGAAGCAGAAAAAGCAGTGAAGGAGGTGTAAGACGACATGGCATACAAGATTGGAGACGATTGCATTTCCTGCGGTTCCTGCGCGGCGACTTGCCCGGTGGGCGCGATTTCGGAGGGAGAGAAGCATTACGAGATCGATCCGGAGAAGTGCGTGGAGTGCGGAGCCTGCGCGGCGGGCTGCCCGGTTTCGGCGATTGCCGCTCCTTGATGAGAAAAGCTCCATGATGGGAGAGGATGGAGGTCCCTCTTGGATTTTCGAGAGGGGCCTGTTTTTTCGCTTGGCGGAAGGATAGCGACGGGAGGACGGCATGTGGAAAAGAATATTTAAGGATTCTCCTCCTCTCGAAGCGAAGGAGGCCTTGGGGAATCCCTTGTACCAAGGCATAGATCGCGAGCGCCTGCCGGTGCATACGGCTCTTATTATGGACGGAAACGGTCGCTGGGCCGAGGGGCGGGGGCTGCTTCGGACGGCGGGACATTCGGCGGGAGTGGACGCCCTGAAGCAGATATTAAAAGTCGCCATTGACCTTGAATTGCCAGCGCTCACGGTATACGCTTTCTCGACGGAAAACTGGAAACGGCCGAGCGCTGAGGTCGATTTTCTCATGCGGCTTTTCGTTGATTACTTAACGAAAGAAATCGACGAAATGGACGAGGACAATATAAAACTTCGTTTCTTGGGGCGAATGGACGAGCTTTCCCCCGCACTGCAGGATTTGGCTCGAACGGCGGTGAACCGGATGGCGGACAATACGGGCCTTCGGTTTAATGTGGCTATGAATTACGGCGGGCAGGATGAGATATTGCGCGCCACGCGGGAGATCGCGCGTCGTGTGCAGGCGGGGGAGACGCCGTTGGACGCCGTGGACGAGAATTTGTTTGAAAGCTGTCTTTATACCGACGGCCTGCCTCCGGTGGATCTCGTAATCCGCACCAGCGGCGATATGCGTCTCAGCAATTTTTTGTTGTGGCAGGCGGCGTATGCGGAATTTTGGTTTACGGACAAGAATTGGCCCGATTTTACGCCGGCACTTTTTATAGAGGCGTTGAAGGATTTCGGAAAACGCGGCCGACGTTTCGGGGGATTGACCAATAAATGAAAACGCGTAATTGTTCGCGCGAAAGATAGAGGTGCTGTTTTGGCGGTTCGCACAGTTTCGGGAATTATCGGCATAGCCATCGCCGCTTTCGTCATCCAGACGGGCGGCGCGGTTTTCTGCGCTGCTGTTCTCCTTTTAATGTTGACGGGGTGGCATGAGTACGCGCAGGCGTTTCGGCATAAGGAAATTTCACCCGCGTATTGGAGCGGCATGGCGGCGGTGGCTTGTTTTTGGGGCGCCGCTTATTTGGGGCGGTTTGACTTGTTGTCTGCGGCGGCGACGATGTTTTCGCTTTGGCTGATGCTTCAGGCGGTCTTGTTTTATCGGTCTTTTTCCGTGCCGCAGGCGCTTGTCTCGGTGGCGGGAGTCATGTATGTGGGGCTGCCTTTCGTATATTTGATTTTGCTGCGGTTTTGGCATGCGGGCGAGACTGTGTCGACGCCGATAGGAGAAATGGAAATCGGCTGCGCATGGTTTTGGCTCGCGATGATTGGCACATGGGCCAGCGACACCTTCGCTTATTTTTCCGGCTTTGCGTTTGGCAAGACGAAGCTTTGCGAGGCGCTCAGCCCGAAAAAAACGAGAGAAGGTTTTTATGGCGGCGTTGTCGGGACGGCAATTTCTGTCGCTGCACTCGGGTATTCCATGGGATACGCCGCTTTGCCGATGTTCGTTTTAGGAGTGGCCATTGCTTTGGTGGCGACGGTTGGCGATCTGGTGGAATCTGCGGTAAAGCGTTACACGGGAATCAAGGATTCGGGAACGTTGATTCCCGGTCACGGCGGCGTACTCGACCGTTTTGACAGCGCGATGTTCGTGATTCCGTTCGTATACTATTTCTTGCGGCTTATGGAGGCTTGGGGATGACGATGAAGCGGCTGGCGATTTTAGGATCGACGGGGTCCATAGGTACGCAGACGCTCGACGTGGCGCGAAGCCATCCCGAGCTTTTCCAAGTGACCGTTTTGGCGGCCAATACCAGCGACGTCTTGCTGGAAAAACAGATAGAGGAGTTTTGTCCGTCGCTTGCCGTCCTCGCGGATGAAAAGGCGGCGGCAAGGCTTCGTGAGCGGTATCGGGGCAAGACGGAAATCCGGGGCGGTGCCAAAGCGCTGCTCGAAGCGGCGGCCTTCGACGGAGTCGACATGGTCGTGACCTCGATGGTAGGTTTTGCCGGTCTTGCGCCGACATTGGCGGCGCTCGAGGCCGGAAAGACCATCGCGCTGGCGAACAAGGAAACGCTGGTCGTCGCAGGCGAGCTTGTGACGGCCTTGGCGAAAGAAAAGGACGTTCCCATTTTGCCGGTAGACAGCGAGCATTGCGCGCTCTTCCAGTGCTTGCAGGGCGAGCGGCGCGATACGGTGGAGCGGCTGATTTTGACGGCCTCCGGCGGTCCGTTTCGGGGAAAAACGACGGAAGAATTGCGTTCGGTGACGGTGGCGGACTGTTTGAAACATCCGACTTGGTCAATGGGCAAAAAAATAACCGTCGATTCGGCGACGCTTGTCAATAAAGGTTTGGAAGTTATCGAGGCGCATTGGCTGTATAACGTGCCCTATGAAAGAATTGACGTTGCCGTGCATCCGCAAAGCATCGTTCATTCCATGGTGGAATTTCGCGACGGCGCGGTGATGGCGCAGCTTGGACTGCCCGATATGCGCCTGCCTATCCAGTATGCGCTGACATACCCGTCGCGGGAGCAGGCGGATTATGGCCGCATGGATTTTCGGGCGGGAATGAATCTTTCTTTTGAGGCGCCGGATATGAATACGTTTCGTGGATTGTCTCTTGCCTATGAGGCGGGAAAGGCGGGGGGCGTCATGCCCTGCGTGTTGAACGGCGCCAACGAAGAAGCTGTCGCGGCGTTTCTTGGCGGGCGCATCGGATTTTTGGATATTTACGATTGCATTGAGCGTGCGATGGACGCGCAGGAAAATTTCGCGCATCCGTCTTTTGAAGCGCTGTGCGAAGCGGACGCCCGTGCGCGGGCGTTTGTACGCGGTTTCTTGGACAACAAAGAGGTGTAATGATGGGCGTAACTATACTTGCCTCTGTTTTTGTTTTCGGGCTGCTTGTGCTCTTCCACGAATTCGGGCATTTCATTATGGCGAAGGCAACGGGAATGCGCGTGGACGAGTTTGCCGTCGGTTTCGGCCCGAAGCTGGTGAGCAAGCAGATTGGCGAGACGGTCTATTCGATTCGCTGTGTGCCGCTGGGCGGCTTCAACGACATTGCGGGTATGGATCCGGCGGATAACGACGCCGGGGAACGAGGCTATTGCGAGAAGCCGGTTTGGAAACGAATGATTGTCATCGTGGCCGGCCCGCTTATGAATTTTTTGCTGCCGATTGTTATTTTTTTCCTGATTTTTATGACGGTGGGCGTCAGTTCGCCGTCGACGCGCCCGGAATTGGGAGAGGTGATGCCTGACCAGCCTGCGGCAATGGCGGGGCTGCAAAAAGGAGACCGTATCGAGGCCATCAACGGCGAGACCGTCAATGAATGGGACGACATCGTACGTCTCGTACGCGGCGCGGACGAGAAGCCGATGAAAATCGCTTACAGTCGGAACGGCGAATCGCGGCAGGCGACGGTTATCCCTGTTCGCGACAAACAGGAGAACCGCATGGTAATCGGCGTCATGGGAGCCTTGGATACACGGCAGCCCGGTGTACTCGAAGCGGCGGGAACGGCGCTTTGGAAAACGGGCTACGTCATTTATCATATGATTCTGGGCCTTGTGCAGATTTTCACGGGCGACGCGGCGGCAGAATTGGCGGGGCCGCTTGGGGTCATGCAGATGACAGGCACGGTGGCGAAGCTCGGATTTGCGGCGCTCATGAATTTCGCGGCGCTTCTGAGCCTGAATTTAGGCATCATCAATCTGTTGCCAGTTCCCGCGCTGGACGGCGGTCATTTTGTGACGCTTCTGATTGAGGCGGTGCGGGGAAAGCCGCTGGGAGAAAAAGCTTTGCACTATACGCAAATGGCGGGAATCACGGTATTGGTGGCGCTGATGCTTTTCGCCACGAAAAACGACGTTGTCCGTATTTTTTTCGGAGGATAAGTTATGGAACGAAAACAAACGCGGCAGCTTCATATCGGACCAGTGGTCGTCGGCGGCGGCTCGCCTGTGTCCGTACAGTCTATGACGAATACGAAGACGGCGGACGTCTCCGCGACAGTCGCTCAAATCCGTGCGCTGTCGGAAGCGGGCTGCGATATCGTGCGCCTTGCCGTGCCGGATATGGATGCGGCGAAGGCGCTGGGAGAGATCATCCGTGCCGTAGACGTGCCTCTTGTCGCCGATATTCACTTTGACTATCGGCTGGCATTGGAGGCTATCCAACAGGGAATCGCTGCGCTTCGGCTGAATCCCGGAAATATTGGCGGCGAAGAGAGAGTCAAGGCTGTCGTGCGCGAGGCGAAAGCGGCGAATATTCCGATTCGCATCGGTGTCAACGGCGGGTCGCTCGATAAGAAGCTTTTGGAAAAGTACGGGCGCGTCACGGCAGAGGCTCTCGTCGAATCCGCGATGGAACACGTTCGCATTTTGGAAGCGCAAGATTTTTACGATATGAAAATCTCTCTGAAAGCTCACGACGTGCCGCTGACAATCGCCGCCTACCGCCTGATGAGCCAGACGGTCGATTATCCGCTTCATCTTGGGATTACCGAAGCGGGAACGCCGACTACAGGTATGATAAAATCCGCCGTGGGTATCGGCGCGCTGCTGGCCGAAGGCATCGGCGACACAATTCGCGTCTCGTTGACGGGCGATCCCGTTGTCGAGGTGCGGGTGGCGAATGAGATCTTGAAGTCGCTGGGTATGCGTGAGTATGGGCCGACGATGATTTCCTGTCCGACCTGTGGGCGCACGTCCATCGATCTTTCGGCAATCGCCGCCGAAGTGGAACGACGGCTCGAGGTCATTAAGGAGCCGATTACCGTCGCGGTCATGGGATGCGTGGTCAACGGCCCCGGTGAAGCGAGGGAGGCTGACGTCGGTATCGCGGGCGGCAAAGGCGAGGGCCTCGTTTTCCGCAAAGGCGAGATTTTGCGGAAGGTTCCCGAGGCCGAGCTCGTCGGCGAATTATTCAAAGAAATCGACGTGCTGCTCGCTGAAAGGCGGGGCGCGTGAAAGCTTTCCCTTTGAGGGGAGAACTATTGTTTTGGCAGCCTGTCAGGCTGGCAAATGAAGTGTTATAGGGAGGAATTGCATTGCGTACATCACAGCTTTACGCGCCGACGCTTCGAGAGGTCCCGGCGGAGGCGGAAGTCATCAGTCATAAGCTTATGCTCCGGGCGGGCATGATCCGCAAGGCCGCGGGCGGACTTTATACTTATCTGCCGCTGGCGTGGCGCACGATCAAAAAAATCGAGCAGATTATCCGCGAGGAAATGGACGCGGCAGGCGGGCAGGAAATCGCGATGCCGATTGTTCAGCCGTCGGAGCTTTGGAAGGAAACCGGGCGCTGGGAGGTTTACGGCGACGAGATGTTTCGCGTCAATGACCGTCACGGGCGCGAGTTCTGCCTCGGGCCGACTCATGAGGAGATGGTTACCTCCATCGTGCGGGACGAGGTGCGTTCCTACAAGCAGCTTCCGCTGATGCTTTATCAGATTCAAAATAAATATCGCGACGAGATCCGGCCGCGTTTCGGACTTATGCGGGGGCGTGAGTTCATCATGAAGGATCTGTATTCCTTCGACAAGGATGAGGAAGGAATGCGCGTTTCCTATCAAAAGATGTATGACGCTTACACGAACGTTTTCACGCGTTGCGGGCTGACATTCCGTCCTGTCGAGGCGGACAACGGCGCCATCGGCGGCGGCGGCTCTCATGAGTTTACCGTGTTGGCCGACGCGGGGGAATCGAGCATCGCGTATTGCGAGAAATGCGACTATGCGGCCAGCGACGAAAAAGCGGAGTTGAAAATCATCCGCTCAGCGCAGGAAGAAGCGTTGCCTCTCGAAAAGGTCGCGACGCCGGGAACGAAGACCATCGCTCTTGTGGCTGATTACTTGAAAGTTTCCGTCGAAAAGACGATCAAGGCCGTCGCCTATCAGACGGAAAAGGACGGGGTCGTGCTGGCTTTCGTACGCGGAGACCATGAGGTCAACGAGGTTAAAGTGCTGAACGCCGTCGGCGCAATCGCGCTCCGTATGGCGGATGAGGCGGCAATTCGCGCCGTGGGCGGCGAGCCGGGCTTCATGAGCCCCATCGGCGTCAAGAAGGGAACGAAGGTTGTCGTCGACGCAACGGTCATGGAAATGGTAAACGCCGTCGCGGGGGCGAATGAGCCGGACGCGCATTATAAAAATGTGACGCCGAAGCGCGACTTTAATGCGGCGGAGCCGATTGTCACCGACATTCGTTTGGTACAGGAAGGAGATCCGTGTCCGCGCTGCGGCGCGCCGCTGAAAATGACGCGGGGCATCGAGGCGGGGCAGGTCTTCATGCTCGGCACGAAATACAGCGAAGCGCTTCATGCAACGTTCCTCGACGAGAGCGGAAAAGAAAAGCCGCTTGTCATGGGATGCTACGGAATCGGCGTCGGCCGGACGATGGCGGCGGCTATCGAGCAGAATAACGATAAAGACGGCATCATCTGGCCGCGCACGATTGCGCCGTTCGAGGTCGTGGTCGTGCCGGTCAATGCAAAGGTGCCGGAGCAGCTGGAACTTGCGGAAAAGATTTACGGCGAACTGAAGGCGGCGGGAATCGACGCGCTGTTGGACGACAGGAAGGAGCGTGCGGGCGTCAAGTTCAAGGACTGCGACCTGATCGGTTATCCGCTTCGCATCACCGTCGGGCCGAAGGCAGTGGAGGAAGGGAAAATCGAGCTGCGCGTGAGAAGAACCGGCGAGACGGTCGACGAGACGAGGGAAACGTATCTCGTGAAAGCACAGGAACTTTTGAAAACGCTGTAACCAGTTCGAATCAGTTTGTACTTTTATATTTTTGGAAATGAGACGAAAAGCTATGGACTATCAGTATCACGAAATTAGAGGCCCACGGGTTTTTGGGGTAATTTTTGCTGTATGTATGGTTCTGCTGGCGGTGACTCACGCCGCTTTCGCTGCCGTTTCGTCTTTTTCGGCGACCGGAGAATATACGGCGGGCGACGGGGAAACGCCGTCGGTCGCTGAAGAACGGGCGTTCCTGCACGCGAAGCAAAATGTTGCAAAGCAAGCGGCCTCATACGTCGAAAAGTACGCCAAAGATGCAAATAATAGGATAACCAAAGACAGAAGTTTTGCCATTGCGTGGAATTCCCTTCGGGAGACGCAGCGTACAACGCAAAAAATCGGCAATCAAATTGTCGTGAAACTATCGGGCTCACTGAATGACGCCGATATCGACGTTGCTTTGCAGAGGTCGGAGAAGGCACAAGTGAAGGCAACATTGCTGGTTGCAGAATTGCAGCGTTCCGCCGCCCGTCTTGAACAAGAAGTGGCGACATGGAAGGATTCTTCTGTCAACGGCGGTGAGAAGAAGAGGCTGACAGATGAAGACGCGGCGTTCATAAAGGAGCAGGAAACTAAATTTTTGGTGGAACGCGTGTTGGACAGGTCTTGCCAGGCTTATGAGAAACAGGAATATGGGGAGATGCGCGCGGCATGTGAGGAGGCTCTCCGCTTGGATTATAAAAGTCCGGGTGCCTATACGCATCGAGGCGTTCTTTGCGAAGAAGAAGGCAATCCTGAAAAAGCGCTGGCGGAATATACGCGCGCCATTGCCGAGGATATGAATTTCGCGGCAGCTTACGAATGCCGGGGCATTTATTACGTGGAGAAAGCGCAGTACGAGCGGGCGGTTTCGGATCTTAACAAAGCCTCCGCCATTGCGCCGGAAAGCGCGGCTTCCTATTATTATCGCGGCTTTGCTTATTTGGGGACCAAGAAATACAGAAAAGCTATTGCGGATTTCACTTCGGCCGTTAATATCAGTCCGAATTATGGGGAGGTTTACGCTGGGCGGGGCAGAGCGTATTT
>JAEERZ010000095.1 GCA_016286075.1 Selenomonadaceae bacterium | reverse complement strand
TCGCCATTGCCTTCGGCGTAGTGGTCGGCTCAAAACGCTCCACGACGTTTCCCTCGCGGTCGATCAGGAATTTCGTGAAGTTCCATTTGATGGAATCCCCTTCCAAGTATTCGGGGAAATTCTTTTGCAGGGCCTCCATCAGCGGCTTCGCCACCGGATGGCTCTCGTCGAAGCCCTTGAAGCCCTTTTCCTTGATCAGGTATTTGAAAAGCGGCTGCGCCGTGTCGCCGCGGACGTCTCCCTTCGCGAACACGGGGAAGGTCACGCCGTAGTTCAGGCGGCAGAAGGTCTGCACTTCCTCATTTGTGCCCGGCTCCTGCGCCGCGAACTGATTGCAGGGAAAACCAAGCACCATGAGACCGCGCTCGCCGTAAGCCTTGTAAAGCTCCTCCAATTCCTCGTACTGGGGCGTGAATCCGCATTTGCTGGCGGTGTTCACGATAACGAGGACTTTGCCTTTGTAGTCGGCGAGGGAAATTTCCTCTCCCTTACCGTTTTTCGCCGAGAAATCATATACGCTCATGGTGTGCCTCCTTACCCTGCAATGCCAAGCAGCGCGTCAATCTTCGCCTTGTCGAAGCCGAGCACATAGTCTTTGTCGTTCGCCGTGATGACCGGCACCATCAAATCGCCGGAAAGCTGCTGGCAGGCGACGCGCGCCGCCTCGTCTTCCTCGATGTTAAGATTTTGATACTCTATGCCCTTCGATTCCAGATACTTCTTCGCCTTTACGCACCAAGGGCAGGACGTCATCGAATACACTTTTACCATTTTTGTTTCCTCCTTCATAATTCACACTTCAAAATTTCTGTGGTAGGATTTTCCAACTTTCCTACTTTCCTATTTTCCTACTTTCTTACCTCAAAAATTACGCCTTGTTCAACGACCGCAGATAACGGACCGCGCCCAGCGCCGCCGTTGTGCCGTCCGCGGCCGCAGTGGTGAGCTGGCGGACTTCCTTCGTGCGAACGTCCCCCGCCGCGAACACGCCCGGAAGATTCGTCCGGCAATCCTCGCCCGCAACGATGTTCCCCGCCTTGTCGAGCTTCACCTGATCGGCGAACAGCGCCGTGTTCGGCTCCACGCCGATATTGACGAACACCGCGTCGAGAGGCAGTTCCCGTGTTGCCTCCGTTTCCCGGTCAAAGAGCGTCGCCGCCGTCAGCCGCTTGTCGCCGGACAGAGCGCGCGGCTCAGTATGCAGCAAAAGCTCCACGTTCGTATGCTCGCGAAGCCGCTTCACGGCGGCGGCGTCCGCCCGAAGCTCCGAACGCTGGATCAGATAGAGCTTCGACGCCAGCTTGGAAAGGTATTCCGCCGCATCCACCGCCGCGTTTCCGCCGCCGATGACAGCTACCGTTTTCCCAGCGTATGCCTGCCCGTCGCAAAGCTCGCAGTAATGGACGCCGCGCCCCTCGTAGCGGTCCGCCTCGGAGAGCGACAACTTCCGGCGCTTCATGCCCGTAGCGAGAATCACTGCCCCCGCCTCATAGACGACGCTCTCCGTCTCGACAATTTTCGGCTGCACGGAAAGCTCCACCCGCACGATCGAATCGAACTCGTCCACGACGGCGCCGAAGCTCTCCGCCTGCGTCTGCACGGCGGAAATCAATTTGCCTCCGTCAATCCCCGGAACACCCGGATAATTTTCGATATCCGCCGCGTTCGCTATCTGCCCGCCGACGAGCTCCGCCTCCAGAACCAATACGGAAAGACCGCTGCGCCCGGCGTACAATGCCGCCGTCAATCCGGCCATACCTGCGCCGATTACGACCACGTCCATTTTTCGATGTTCCTTCGCCATCGCCTCACCTCATTTCGCAAAATTAAATTGTGTAAAATTTATTTTGTGATTTGATTGTACACAATTTAATTTGGTATGTCAAGAGGAAAAATCAAAAATTTTTCCAACGCAAAAGAGCGGCCCGTTTGCGAGCCGCTCCTGCCTTTTCCCAACGGATTTTGCGCTTCCGTTTTTCTTACCGTATGAAATTCGTCGCAATTTTTTCTTCCGCTTTCGGCAGGCCGAACTTCTCCTTGCCGAGGGCGATGCTCTTCATCAGGAACGTCATATTTTTCGCCAGCGTCCGCATCGTCTGCAGACCCTCGGCGTCCTGCATCGCCTCCCCCGGCACGAGGCCGTGGACGCTGTTCCAATACTGGCTGGATGCGACGGGCATGCCGCTGATCGTGAAATACTTGTTCAGCTCGTCGAAAGTCGCCGAACAGCCGCCGCGCCGCGCGACGGCCACAGACGCGCCGACCTTCATCGTCTTGTCGAAGGACGCGCTGAAAAACAGCCGGTCAAGGAACGCTACCACCGTCGCATTGGCCGAAGCGTAATAAACCGGCGTTCCGATTACCAATCCGTCCGCCGCCTCGAAAATCGGCGCGGCCTCGTTCACCGCGTCGTCGAATACGCACTTTCCTTTTTCCCGACACGAACCGCAGGCCACGCAGCCGCGAATCGCTTTACTGCCGACCTGCAAAAGCGTCGTCTCGACACCCTCCGCCTCAAAGACCTTTTGCATTTCCGCAAGCGCCGTCGCCGTGTTCCCGTTCGGATGCGGCGACCCGTTGACCATCAGCACCTTCATTATTTTATCCCCCTTCTTACAAAACTTCTATATTACATTGTATCATGAAATGGCAAAGCCTTGTCATTTTTTTAGGAAGCGGTATAATTAAGGAAGAGCAACCTCAAAGGAGGTCGGTCGCTATGACGCCAAAAGCCACAAACTGCCGGGACTGCGGAAAGCTCTTCCTGAATATTGGGACGGGGAAATATTGCCCCGAGTGCATGCAGAAACATGAGAAACAAATGGACGAGATTGCTTCCTATGTGCGCGACAACCCGCGCTCCAGCGTTGACGAAATTTGCGCTGCCCTCGACGTAAAGAAATCGTTGGTGCTTTCCATGCTCCAATCCGGCCGTCTTGAGGAAATCGACATAAACGTCAAATATCCCTGCGCCGCCTGCGGGAAAAAAATCAGTCACGGACGATACTGCAAGGCGTGCGGCAAGAAAATCACCGGCGAAATCGCGGCAAGCCTCCGGCGCATCCGAGATAACGCCAAACTGCAAAAAGCAAAGAAAGGCGTATATTCAAAGGAGCAATGGCTGGACAAATAAATAAGCCTATACGAGACAAGACCACCCGTTTTTCGAGTGGTCTTGTTTTTTACTCTTTCTTACCAGCCCCAAACCGGACCGTTGCCCAACACGATCGCGCCGAAGACCGCCGCGCCGCTCGACGAAGTTTCCACCGTCTCCGGCACCGCCGCCGAGAGCGTATAGGGCGTATCGACAATATACGCCATCACCACCACGGCGTCGTCCTTGAATTTCTTGAAATCCTTGCGCGCAATCTCTGCCTTGTAAACGACCTCCCCGTGCGCGTCCACCGTCGAACTGGTCAGCGCCTGGGTGAACGCCATGCCTTCCGACCAACGCCAGAGCACCCGTCCGCGCTTATCCAGCACGAGGAAATCGTAAACCTGTCCGTTTCGGTGTTCGACGGTATAAGGCGCGTCGGAGCCGTTGGACACGCGGAATTCCATCAAAAGCCGTCCGCTTTTCTTTTCCACCGTCAGCTCATGCACGATCTTGTCCACGGTAAACGACGCGAAGCTTTCCTCCGGGCCGCTGGGCCGCGAATATCCGCCGCCGCCTCCCACAGGCACATAGACGCCGATTTCGCCGCCGATATCCGCGCTGGCCACATTGAACGGCGAAAACGCCATCGCGCAAGCCAAAAGCGCGCCGCAAAGCATTTTTTTCATGGTACCGCCTCCTTTTTCATGCAAAGATGCCGCTTCACTTCATCAATATTTCTCGTCCCGCGTCCTGATCTTTTCCTTGATCATCGTGAGGAACTCGTCCGCCTTCATCGTCGCGGAATCCTTTTCGCCGTACTTGCGGACATTCACCGTGCCGTCGGCCACCTCCTGGTCGCCGACCACCAGCGCGTAAGGAATCTTTCTGACCTGCGCCTCACGGATCTTGTATCCCATCTTCTCGTTGCGGGCGTCCACCTCGACGCGGATTCCCGCATCAAAGAGCTTTTTCTTCAATTCATAGGCGTAATCGTGATGCTTGTCCGTAATCGGGAGAATCTTCACCTGCACCGGAGCGAGCCAAACGGGGAACGCGCCCGCATAGTTCTCGATCAGGATGCCGATAAACCGCTCAATGCTGCCATAAACGACACGGTGCAGCATAATCGGACGGTGCTTCTGCCCGTCCTCGCCCACATAAGTCAGATCGAATTTCTCCGGCAGCATCATGTCGAGCTGAATCGTGCCGCACTGCCAGGTGCGCCCAATGGAGTCTTTGATATGGAAGTCAATCTTCGGCCCGTAGAACGCGCCGTCGCCCTCGTTGATAATGTACTTCAGCCCGCGATGCTCCAGCGCGTTTTGCAGCGCCGCCGTCGCCTTTTCCCAGACCTCGTCGGAACCCATGGAGTTCTCCGGCCGCGTGGAAAGCTCCGCCGTATAGGTCAGCCCGAAGGTCGAATAGACTTCGTCGAAAAGGTCGATGGTCGTCTGGATTTCTCCCTCGACCTGATCGAGCGTCATGAACAGGTGCGCGTCGTCCTGCGTGAAATTCCGCACGCGGAACAGCCCGTGCAGAGCGCCGGAAAGCTCATGGCGATGGACGAGGCCCAGCTCGCCGAGTCGGAGCGGCAGATCGCGATAGCTGCGCGGCTGCGTCGCATAGACCAGCATGCCGCCCGGGCAGTTCATCGGCTTGATGGCGTAGTCGAGATCGTCGATCTGCGTGAAGTACATATTTTCCTTGTAATGATCCCAATGACCGGAGGTCTCCCAAAGCTTCCGGTTCAGGATCATCGGCGTCTTGATTTCCTGATACCCGTAGCGGCGATGCACCTCGCGCCAATAATTGATTAGCTCGTTGCGGATCACCATGCCGTTCGGGTGGAAGAACGGGAACCCCGGGCCCTCTTCATGCAGGCTGAACAGGTCAAGCTCCTTGCCAAGCTTGCGATGGTCGCGCTTCGCGGCCTCTTCCAGCATGGTCAGATACGCGGCCAAATCTTCTTTTTTCTCAAAGGCCGTGCCGTAAACGCGCTGCAGCATCTTGTTATGCTCGTCGCCGCGCCAGTAAGCGCCCGCTACGCTCTGGAGCTTCACCGCCTTGACCTTGCCGGTGGAAACGACGTGCGGCCCTGCGCAGAGGTCGACAAAGTCGCCCTGCTCGTAAAGGGAAATCAACGCGTCCTCAGGAAGGTCGTTGATCAGCTCGACCTTGTAGCTCTGCCCTTTTTCCTCGAACAGCTTCAGCGCGTCGGCGCGGCTGATTTCCTTGCGCACCATCGGCAGATTCTGCTTGACGATGCGCTCCATTTCCTTCTCGATATCGCGCAGATCCTCGTCGGTCAGACGCTTCTCCATGTCTACGTCATAATAAAAGCCGTTCTCGATGGCGGGGCCTATGGCGAACTGCACTTTGTCGCCATAAAGATGCTGAATGGCCTGCGCCATGATATGGGACGCCGTATGCCGGAACGCCCAGCGCCCGTCCGCGTCCTCGAAGGTCAAAAACTCCACCGCCCCGTCCTTCGTGAGCGGCGTCGTAAGATCGACGGTCTTGCCATCCAGCTTCGCCGCCAGCACCTTCTTCGCAAGGCTGTTGCTGACGCTCTTGACGAAATCCTGCACCGTCGTCCCTTCGGTAACCTCGCGGACGCTTCCATCTTTCAACGTAATTTGTAACATAACCATAACCTCCATAAAAAAATAAACGCCTCATCCCAAATGCGGGACGAGACGTCTGCTCGCGGTTCCACCCTGCTTGCCATTAATAATAATGACCTACTTATTTCCGCCTAACGCGCGGAACACGTCCGATTCCTCACCGAAAGCTCCGAAGCGGTGGCGACGGTCTTTTTCAAAGGCATTTCCAGCCAAGATGCCTCTCTCTGTATGATGATTCCCCGTCGTCGTGTCTTCTTCAACGCCTGTTTCCGAAAATATTATATGCGCGAGTGCGCGGCATGTCAAGAAGGAGACTTTTGCTTTTGCACGCATCAACACTTAGAACGGAAAATATAGTTATCACCCTCGAAAACCTCAATCTGTTCATAATCGTATTCATGCAGGAGGCTCGAAACCGATTCGTAATGCTCACCAAAAATCTCCACCCACAAAAGCGGCTTATCTTGCCGAAGGACTATTCCCATCCCTTTCAGCACATGATACTCAAACCCTTCCACGTCCATTTTGATGAAGTCGATTTTCTCTCCGAAGTCGAAACTGTCAATGGCTCTCATCTCGATTCCGTCATCTGCCTCACGAAAAGCCGTTCCACCCATGTTAAACGGAGTATAAAAACTCGTTTCAGCCGTACCGTTTTTTTCCCCTAACACACAGTTATAACTTTGAACGACTTCCTGAAGATGATTCAACTCGACATTCTTCGCCAACACCGCATAAGTCATAGGATTCCCTTCAAACGCATAGACTTTGTTAGCGGCGGCTACGCGAGCAAAAAACACAGTGTGATTACCGATATTCGCACCGCAATCCAAATAAATCATGCCCGGCTTCAAATATTTCTCTTTTACAGAACGTAACGATCGTTCCTCATAAAAGTTTCTTTTCCGCATCACACGCGACTGCAAAGAATCATATTTTGCATAAGGCAGATAGAGATGTATCTCTTTCCCTTCATATTGGAAGTCCAACACGGTATTCTCTTTTTTATGCTCCAAATACAAATAACTGTAAGCCGTCGGACTCTCATTGGGTGAAACGGTTTTATAGAACGCCTCCATTTCTCCCAATTCTTTATGGACAGGGTATAACGTCGCACATAAAAGCCGCCGAAAGCAGCTGATGCGAAATTTGCCTCGGTAAGTATCTGAACCGAACTTTGTATGTGCGCAAATCATAATTTCCTGCACAAAACGATTATCAAGAATTTCTTGCTTAGCTTCTCTATTCATAGTCCACTCCATATTGAGAACTTTCAAGAATATAATTTTGTTTATTTTAAAACAAAATGTTATAAAAATCAATATAACGAATTGTTTTAGATATACTTCCATGTAGATATCATAAATGGAAGGAACACTGAAACAATGCTGTTTCCCCGCATCCGCGCTTTACGCGAAGACAAAGACTTACGACAAAAAGACCTTGCCGCTTATCTTGACTGTTCACAAGTGGCATATTCTTATTATGAACTTGGTTCCCGAGATATCCCTACTGAGATTTTAATTAAACTCGCAAAGTTTCATCACACAAGCATCGACTATCTGTTGGGTCTCACCGATGACCCCGTACCTTATCCTCCGCGGAAACAAAAGAAAATGCTGTCGCATGATTAATCTGCGACAGCATTTTCTTTTGCTCTTTTTACAATTTCATATTCCACATGATCACCGCGTCTTCGCCGTTGTCGAGGTAATAGTGCGGCCGATGTCCGCAATCTTTAAATCCGAATTTATGATACAGCGCAAGAGCCGCCGCATTGGACGGGCGGACTTCCAGCGTCATGCGCGTCGCGCCTCTATTTTTTGCCTCTTTTATCAATTCCGTCATCAATCCAGCGCCGACTTTTTTCCCGCGATACTCCGGGGCAACAGCAACATTCGTGATCTGCGCCTCATCGTCGAGAATCCATGTGCCCGCGTAGCCGATCACCTTGTCATCATCCAGAGCCAGCAAATAATAAGTTCGTTCGTTCGCCGCTTCCTCCCAGAAGGATTTCCGCGACCACGGCATGGAAAACGAGGCCTTTTCGACCTCTTCCACCGCCTCCGCGTCCTCGGGCGTCATCTCACGAAAGGAAATCACTGTTTCCCCTCCGTTTCCTTGTGCCGCTTCTCCCAAAGCACTTCAGCCTCAGACCGGCGGACGTAGATCGGCTCCAGCTCCATCGGGCTTTTCCCCTCGCCGTTTTCCAGCAGGACGATAGCGCGCGCGGCAACCAGCGCGGCGCGCGGCATGATATGCGTGATTGGCGCGAGTGTAGCATTACCAGGAAGCTCGACGCCTCTTTGAACCATCTTTCGTGCGAAATCCCCGGCAATCGTCACCGGTTTTTTTACCTCCGCAATAGTTTCAACGATCTCCTGCGGCGACGAGACGGAAACTTCTTTTTCACAGGCAAGCCCTCGCTCCGTATAGCGATAAAGCGAAAAATACGCGTTGCCCTTGTGCGCGCCGATCAACGGCGCGACCACCCCCCCCGGCGACGGGAACGCCGCCGCCAG
>JAEERZ010000094.1 GCA_016286075.1 Selenomonadaceae bacterium | reverse complement strand
GTTCCTCGGCGTCGATTACCCGCGCTTGCGCGCCCTTTTTGCGCTGGACGGCGCGGCGTCGGTGGAAAAGGCGATGGAGGGCGTGCCGGAGAACGCGGTAAAGGTATTGCTCGCCCATCATCCGGACTTTTTCGACGCTGCGGCGTCGCATGGCGTCGAGCTGGCACTGGCGGGCCATACTCACGGCGGACAGCTCGGAATCTTCGGCATGCCGATTGTGCCGCCGGTGTTCAAATATATGCGCGGCGTTTATCATGTTGGAAAAACCTTCGGTTACGTCCACAGCGGCAACGGAAGCTGGTTCCCGTACCGT
Source organism: Selenomonadaceae bacterium (assembly GCA_016286075.1). GTDB lineage: Bacteria > Bacillota > Negativicutes > Selenomonadales > Selenomonadaceae > RUG12372. Next base: position 7,938 of record JAEERZ010000094.1, on the reverse strand, counting down.
TTGGGATGCCCGCCGGAGATCGCGGTATTCGTTTTGAAAAAATCATAACATGAAAACTGCATTGGGCTTTATGATTGTTAATATTTTCCGAAAACAGTTAAGATTTCATATTATCATTTCGATATAAGGATAAGAAGTTCTTTGGGAACAAGCAAGGAAGGGATTCGATATGCAAATCCACAACGGCAGTCTCGCTGTCAGGTTTTCCTATGATGGAAAAATGACACGCAAAGAGGAACGGGAGTCGTTGAGCCGTTTGGCGGATACATACCGCCAATGGAACGAGAATTATCGACAGACAGGCCGCCCGTTCGACGTTATCAAGAAAAACGAGAAGAAAGGGCTTATCGACATTATCGGCAACGTGCCAAAGGGAGAATTGCGGTCTTTCGAAGCGCCGCCCTTTTCTGTGGAACTCAGCCCGGAAGCGCAACAGGTCTTGAAGAACAAAGCGTTGGAGGAATTGCCGGAGAGCGAAACGAGATTTACTCCTGTGACGGAAGGAACGGAATATACGCCCGTGACGGAAATACGTTCCGAGCATTTCCTTTGGACGGAAGAGGACGGTATCGTGGAAACCGTCACGGAAGCGGAGGAGCTTGCCGCGCGCAAGGAAATCTTTCGACAGGAAGTTACAAGCGCCATCAGCCAAAGCATCGGCGAAATCCTGAAACCGCGCGCAACCTATGAGGAAGCTTTTGATGCGCTTTACACACGGGAAGGCGTCGCCTGGAAGTCTTCTTTTGACGACAGCAGCTATGGCTTCACCCATATCCTGACGCCCGTGAACGGCGCATTTGGCGCGCTTGCCGTGCATCTGAACGATTATCTTGAAAAATTCGGTGCGGAAGACGACTATTATGATACGTTGATGAACGCTTTGGACGAGCTCGACACGGGCGACGACAATGCGCTCTTGAGGGAAATACGCGCCATGGTGCAGACCGTAAAAGACGGCAACACCATCGACGTGCAAAGCGACGAATTCAAGCGCGACGTGCAGGAAGCGATTGACGAAACGTATGGCGTCGCGAAGAAAGCGGCGCGTCGACAAAAGGACAAAGAAGACGGCCAAACGAAGCATCAGGAGCAGGCGGGACTTTCATTCCTCGATATGGAGCGGCTGAAAGCGCAGGAGGACAAGCAGCTTCTCGACAAGCTGACAGGCGAGGAAAGCAAGGAAAAGCCGGATTCGGCGGGCAAAGTGTTCGCGCAAAACCGGAAAGGCGCGGAGGATACGGATTTTCGGGACAAGCTGCGAAAGGCCGACGAGAACGTGGAAGACAAGCCGAACGATTCACCTCGCATGGCGAAAGCAACGGGAACATCGCTGAGCAAGGAGGATACGGAGCGGCTCGCTACCGCCTATGACGCATGGGACGAAATCAGCCAACGACAAGGCTGGGGAACGACCAAGAATGAGAATGAAATATGAATTTTTATACAAAAAGCCGCAGGTTCGACGCCTGCGGCTTTCCTTATTCCATTGTGGCGGTGCCGTCGCCGTTCAGGGCGATTACTTTCGTATTCATCAGATCGAGGCGCATCCAGTAAAGGCCGCTGCCATCCTTGAATTTCACCTGTATATCCCAGTACCGTTCTTTTCTTTTTCCGAATTTGACTTCCAGCGCTTCGCCGTTGGCGAGGATTTGGGAGCCGAGGATGTCCTCTTCCCATTTCTCGGTTTCCGACGGGCTGACGTTCACGGCGTAGATGTCGTAGCCGGTGCGGTTCACGAGGATGAAATCCTGTGCGCCCGCCATCGCGGTGGACGCGGCGAGAACGAGCATCGTTGCCGCGAGAAAAAGGGCGCGTATCGTTTTCATGCAGCACACTTCTTTCGTTTTTGTTTGTGGTATTTCCTTCAGTATAAGCGCGGACGTTGGGAAATGCAACCTTTCCCCGAAAATTTCACAGAAAGTTTCTATAATATGCCCGAATTCATTTATTGAAACGGAGGTAGCGTCATGACGCAGGCGGCGCGTGGGGAACGGGTGCATATCGGCGTTTTCGGGCGGAGGAACGCCGGAAAATCTTCTTTGGTGAACGCGCTGACCGGCCAGCGGGCTGCGCTTGTGTCGGAAGTGGCCGGCACGACCACCGACCCCGTCTATCAGCCGATGGAGCTGCACGGCGCGGGGGCGGTGGTGTTCATTGATACGGCGGGGTTCGACGAGACGGGGGAGCTCGGCGGGCTTCGTGTCGGGCGGACGCGGGAAGCGTCGGCTCGGGCTGAGATCGCGCTGGTGCTGTTCGAGGATGAGGACGTCAACGCGTCGGACGGAGCGGAGGAAAATGCGTACTTTTGGGTGCGCCGTCTCCAGGCGTCGGGTGTTCCAGTGTTTCCCATCGTCTCGAAAAGTGACCTTCGGGACGGCGGCACGGCGATGGCGGAAAAAATCAAAAAGCGTTTGGGGCTTCCGGCGTTTTGCGTCAGCGCGGCGACGGGCGAAGGCGTGGAGGCATTGCGCGAGGCTCTTGTGCGAAGGATTGCGCAGGGAGAAGAACGAAGCCTGCTCGCGGGGCTTGTCGGACCGGGCGAGGTGGTATTGCTCGTGATGCCGCAGGACGCGGAGGCACCGAAAGGGCGCTTGATCCAGCCGCAAGTGCAGACGATTCGCGCGCTCTTGGACGATTCCTGCGTACCAATCGGCTGCACGCCGGAGACGATGGACGCGGCGCTGGCGGCGCTCAGGAATCCTCCCGCGCTGATTATCACCGACTCGCAGGTTTTTTCCGCTGTTGCAGAAAAAACGCCGAAGGAAAGCAAGCTGACTTCGTTTTCGGTGCTGTTCGCCGCTTACAAGGGCGACATTTCCTATTTCCGGGATTCGGCGGCAAAGGTGAGAAACCTGCCGTCCGACGCGCGAATCCTGATCGCGGAAGCCTGCACCCACAACGCTCTCGACGCCGATATCGGGCGTGTGAAGATCCCGGCCATGCTCCGAAAGAAACTCGGCGACGGTCTTCGGATAGAAAACGTGGGCGGCGCGGATTTCCCGGCGGATCTTTCCTGGTACGATCTGGTCGTTCACTGCGGCGCCTGCATGTTCAACCGCCGCTATGTGCTTTCCAGGGTGGAGGCGGCCCGGGCGGCGGGAGTGCCGATGACGAATTACGGCATACTGATTGCGAAGCTTTCGGGCATTCTCGATAAAGTTGCCTTTCCTATAGGCAGAACCCGGCGTTTGTGATATAATATTAAAACCTCGATTAAAATATTAGGATTACTTTGTATTATCGGACTCCGGCTTGTTGGGAGGGGAATTGTATGCGAAAGATGTGGCATGCAGCCGCGGCGCTGGCGGTGATGGGAACGCTGCTGGCAGGGGAGCCTTTTTTCGACGCTTCGGCAATCGGCACGATGCGGGCGGAAGCGGCGAAGGAGCAGTGGGTGTGGATTACTTCGGACCAAAAGTATGGGAAGTTTTTCGCGCCGGCGAACGTGCAGGTCAAGAGCAAGGTCAACGACGTCGCGACCTGCATTTCTGCATGGATCAAGACGGCGTACACTCCCGGCGGCGCGAAGGAGGCCATTGAGAATTACGGCATACAGGCGAGCATTCCCGACCCGCGGACGCTTTCTTACAGCCTGGCGTTGGTGGAAGTGATTCCACAGGAGCGTAAGATTTCCTACATACAGGAAAATTTTTACGACGAGAAAGGCAAGGTCATCTGGTCCAAGGTGTACGAGCCGCCGAAGGAATACGAGGTCAATCATCAGTCCTTTGAAGAGGATTATTACGTCGCGTTGGTGGATCAGGTATTCCATCACGGAGAACGGGCGCAGAAGGACGCGCCGGATCGCTGGCGTCGGCTTTGGACCTCAGAGAGCGCGGACGGAGCCGTCACAGAGGCCATGGCGGATTTTTCGACGATGCGGCTTTCGGGGAACAACCTCATTTATTGGGAATGGCAGGAGACGAAGAGCAAGGACGGGGAGCTCACGGACGTGAAGTTCATGAAGAAGGCCCTGAATCATGAGCAAGGCACGGAGAAAGTCATTTCGGCGGAGCATTGGACTACGGCGGCGGGCTGGAAAAAAATGGAAACCGACGGAAGATATGAGACGATTCCGAAGGACGACAGGGCCTATCCGGGCCTCGAACGGCTGCGCGCCATCGTCAAGGGCTTTCAGTATTGGCTGAATCGCTATCACACCGACCAGCCGCAGACGTCGAACGCGAAAAAGTCGTGAAGGTAATATGCTGCATGATGCGCAGGATAAGTCCGTCATAGGCTGCCCACGGGGCACGAGCGGCGGCCGACGACAACGCAGCTATGGCGGATTTAGACAAGCATACAGATTGGAGATTTTGAGTTTCGATGCCAATCAAAATACCGAATAATCTTCCGGCGGCGAGCGTGCTGGAACGGGAGAACATTTTTTTCATGGACGCGGCCCGCGCCTATGGTCAGGATATTCGCCCTCTCCGGCTTTTGATTCTGAACCTGATGCCGACGAAGTCGGTGACGGAGACGCAGCTTCTGCGGCTCTTGGGCAATACGCCGCTCCAGGTGGAGGCGGACTTCATCTATACGGAGTCCTATCTGCCCCAGCATACTTCGACGGATTATCTCGGCGAGTTTTACGGAACCTTTGCGGAGGTGCGGAACAATAAGTACGACGGCTTTCTGATGACAGGGGCGCCGGTAGAGCAGATGCCCTTCGAGGAAGTCGCGTACTGGGACGAGCTCTGCGAGATAATGGAATGGTCGAAGACCCATGCGTTTTCTTCGTTCCATATCTGCTGGGGCGCGCAGGCCGGGCTTTATTATCACTACGGCGTAAAGAAGTACCCGGTGGCGCCGAAGGTTTTCGGCGTGTTTCGCCACCATCTCTGCGTGGAGAACGAGAAGTTGTTCCGGGGGTTTGACGACGAGTTTTATGTGCCACATTCGCGCCACACCGAGATTCACCGCGAGGAAATCGAGCGCGTGCCGGAGCTGACCATCATGGCGGAGGCGGAGGAGCCCGCGGGCGTCTATTGCGTCGCCGATCTTGAAAACAGCCATTTCTTCATCACGGGTCACGCGGAGTACGACCCGCTGACGCTGAAAAGCGAGTATGACCGGGACGTAGCGGCGGGGCTTCCCATCAATGTGCCCTGCAATTATTACCCGAACGATGACCCGACGCGTCAGCCGGTTGTCCGCTGGCGCAGCGTGGCGAACCTGTTGTTCGCGAACTGGCTCAATTATTACGTCTATCAGGAAACGCCCTATGAACTCGACCGGATCAAGAACCGGGGGACGGGCAAGTTTTGATGTTTAGGAGGCTACGAATGAAAAAGACTTGGATGTGCGCTCTTGCGTTGGCGGCGGCGCTGAACTTTTCAAACGCGGAAGCGGCTTACACGCCGCCGAAGGTGCCGGAGGATATTTTCCAGTGGGTGCAGTCTTCGGAGCGCATGAACTATTTCTTCAATAAGAAAGAAATGTGTTATGCCGTGGACTCGAAAGGCCACGCTGATTTGGATACGCTGATCGTACCTGTCATCAAGACCTACGACCATGTGCAGATTGAGGACGTGCTGATGAAACGCTCATGGCGCATGGAATCCACGGACGGCTTCGGGAAACTGGCGGGCGAGGCCAACTATCTGAGCATCCAGATTCCCCAAGGCGTGGTGACGGTCACTGAAGTGGATTTCATCGACGACCACTTTTGGACCTTGGAAAAGACGACTCCGGGTACGAAGGTCGTCATTTCCGACTTGACGGAAAAGAGCCGGGACGGGATTTTCTACCGTGCGATTCTGGCCTATGAGAAGGATCACCGGACGGAAATCCTTTCGCATACGAAAGGCACGCTGACGGAAGACGAAATGGAAAAGTTTGAAAGAGAAGAAAAGCGGCATGCGAAGGAAATGAAGAAACGCAAGGAAAAGGAAGAGCGAGAGAAGAAGGAAAGAGAGCAGCGTGAAAAGGAAGGGCAGGGAGAATAATATCTCTTGCCAATAGAAGGTTCTTCAGCACGAATGAGGTTCCATGAAATCCCCGTAGATTTTACGGGGATGAGGCTCGGCGGGAGGCGGAGCGCAAATGCAAAACGAAAACAAGACTTGGGTGTGGGCAGGCGTCGCGATCAGCGGTCTGCTCCTTTTCTTTGCCTATTATGCGGGAGGCAGGGAAGTCGCCGGCATCGCTTTCATCCTGGCCATCTTGGTGGCGCTTTTGACGGCGCTGGCGGTCTTTTACGCGGACAGTCAACGGCGCGCGATGCTTCTGCGCGAGGCGAAGGAAGAAGAGAAACGCCTTGCCGCGCTTATCGAAAATATCCCCGCGGGGCTTGGCATCTATGTCTTTGAGGACGGCGTGCTGAAAAGCGGGTACCTGAATCAAGGCTATTACGACATGCTGGGCGTGGACAAGACAAAGCGCATGGCGGAGCGGAAGGAGTTTTTACAGTTCGTGCATCCCGACGACCTGCCGGCGGTTTTGGCGGAAATCCAAAAAGACTTCATGGAGGAGCGGGATTATGAGGGCGTTTTCCGACTGCTGGACGGAAAAGGCAAATACCGTTGGGTGAATCTCCGCGTCCGTCTCGCCGAGCAGCATGGGAAACGCAAGGTTTACTACGGCGCGTTCCACGACAATGATTCTTTTGTGAAAGCCCATCGCGCGCTGCATGAGAGCCAGATGATGATGCAGGCAGCGCTGACCCATTCAGGACTGCAGGCGTGGGCTTATGATCCGGCGACGCGTCGGGCGAGGGAAATCGCCGTGGCGCAGGAAGGCATGGAAGATTTTGCCGTCGACGACTATCCGAACGAAATGCTGAAGCGGGGCTTCATCCACCCGGACGACGCGGAGGCGTTCCTCGAGCTGCATCGTCGCGTCGAGGCGGGAGAAAGCGAGGCGGAGGCGATCGTCCGTCAACGTGCGCCTTCCGGCGGCTATCGATGGGAGCGGATACGGTACACGCAGCTTCGGGATATGGACGGCCGAGTCGCGAAAGTGCTCGGCACGTCGGCGGACATGGACGCGTACAAGGAATTGGAGGAGCGTTTTCAGGCGACAATCCGGCAGACGGGTATCGCCGTCGGCATCTACGATATCCGCAGCAGGCATTTCGACGTGTATTTCCGAGACCGGGGATTTCATTTTGATAACGGGCCGGAAGGCGTCATCGAGGAGGGCGTCGTTCATTCCGAGGACGCGGAAAAATACCGCCTGCTTTTCCGCCGCATGGAACAGGGCGAGCTTTCAGCGGAAGGCTTGGTTCGTTTCTGCGCCGCGCCGGGACACGAATTCCGTTGGACCTATGTCGTATTGACCCAGATTCCCGACAGGGACGGCAATCCCTTCCGCGCCATGTTGACGCAGAAAGACGTAGAGGAGCAGGTGCGGCAGGAATCGCGTTACCAGGAGGAGATCTTGCGTCGGCAGGCCTCGGAGAACGACCTGTTTTTGACGGTGTCCATCAATATTACGCGGGACGAGGTGCAGGAGTATATCATAGAAGGAGAGAATTTCACCGAGGCCGTGGGCAAAAGCTTTTTGTGGACGGTAAAACGGGAAATTTCCTTTATGCCGGAGGAAAAGGACCGGCAGGCATTCCGCGAATTCTCTGATCTTCACCAGCTCTCTCGGGTTATTCGCGAAGGCGGACTTACCAAATCCATCGAGTATATGCGCCGTTTTCCGAACGGCGAGCTGCGCTGGGTACGCTGCCGCGTAGTTTTGATGGAAAATCCGGAAACGTCGGACTGGATGCTGTTCGCCTATGTGCAGGATATTCACGAGGCAAAGGTGGACGAAATCGCTTTCGCGAACGTTATGGAAGGCGTGCTCGATTACGTCACCTGTCTCGATGTTTCCAACGGTCAGGCGCGTTTTGTGCGCAAGCCTTCTGCAGAGGTCCTTCCGCTGAACGGGGTGGACGCTTATTTCGATTTTGACGGAAGCACGCAGCACGCGGCGCATCTCCTGCCC
>JAEERZ010000093.1 GCA_016286075.1 Selenomonadaceae bacterium | reverse complement strand
CGAACGATCTCGTACAGAGCGAGCAATTCGGCGCGGGCGGACTTGGCAGTGTGCGCGGCTTCAAGGAACGCGTAGCGACGGGAGACAACGGCTTCGGCGGCAGCTTCGAGATCTACACGCCGCAGTTTATCCCCGATTCGAGGTTCGTGGTGTTCATGGACGCAGCTTGGCTGTCGAATAATACGATCAACCTCGGCGAGGTCGGGAACCGACATCTATCGTCCTGGGGCATCGGGTACAGGTTCGGGAGCGAGAAACTGGGCCTCTACGCCACCATCGACTACGCCCATCCGATGAGCTATGGAGGGCTGGACAATGGGGACGCGATCCGGCCGTGGACGTTTGTGCTGACGAAGACGTTTTAATCTTGCCTTCCCCTTGAGGGGAGAAACATGCCGGTGGCATGTTTCTTGGCGCGCGAAGCGCGACGGATGAGGTTTTGCAGCGTAACGCTTAACGTAAGCGTCGCGTCGTGAAACCTCACCCACCGCCTGCGGCGGTCCCCCCTCCCCATAGGGGAGGGCAAATTAATTCCGCAAAATAGCGTCCGCCATGCGGCACATTCTCGTTATCGGTTTCACGTCGTGAACGCGCACGATATCCGCGCCTGCCGCGATGCCGAGGACGCAGGCCGCGCCCGTGGCCTCCATGCGCTCCTCCACCGGAAGGCCCAGCGCCGCGCCGATGAAGCTCTTTCGGCTGACGCCGAGCAAAATCGGCCATTCCTCTCCGTCCCATGACGCAAGTTCCGCAAGGCGCCGCTGCACGACGAGATTCTGTTCCGCCGTCTTGCCGAAGCCGACGCCGGGATCGAGAATCAGCCTGTCCTCGCCCACGCCCGCAGTCCGCGCAATGCGTCGGCTCTCGCGAAAGAAATCCTTCATCGCTTCGACAATATCCTTGTCGTAGTCCGTCCCCGACTGATTATGCATGACGACCACGGGCAGCTCGAAGCGCGCCGCGACCTCCGCCATGCGCCCCGACTCCTCCGCGTATTGCAGGCCCCAAATGTCGTTCAGGATATGGACGCCGAGCTCCGCCGCCATCTCCGCCGTCTCCGCCTTGAAGGTGTCCACGGATACGGGCACGGAAAGATTCGGCAGGAGCGTTTCGAGGAACGGACGCAGCCGCGTCTTTTCCTCCTCCGGGGTCATCGGCACAAAACCCGGACGGGAAGACTCCGCGCCGACGTCGATAATGTCCGCGCCGTCCTCGACCATCTGCCGCGCGTGAAGGAGCGCCTTCTCCGGCGTGTTCCAAAGCCCGCCGTCGGAAAACGAGTCCGGCGTCACGTTCAGAATCCCCATCACGAGCGTCCGCTCTCCGAGCACGAGCCGCTTCCCGTCGCGAAATTGATATTCCCGCCGCGCCCGCCGTCGGAGCTTTTCCTCGCGCATCGTCGCTTCTCTTCCTTTCGTCGTTTCATTGTGAAAAGTATAGCAGAAACCGCAGGGCAAATAAAGAAGAAAAAGCTTTGGGCGCGAATGTCCCAAAGCTTTTCGTTTATTTGAGCTTCACCACCGTGGCCCCGAGTCCGCCCTCGTCCATATCGGCGAAAACGAAGGAGCGGACGCTCTTGTGCGCCTTCAAATATTCGTGGATGCCCTTGCGGAGCGCGCCGGTGCCCTTGCCGTGGATGACGAGGATTTCCTTCAGCCCCGCAAGCTGCGCGTCGTCGATGAACTTTGCGACGAGCTGCTCGCCCTCGTCCACGAGGCAGCCGCGAATGTCGATTTCCCGATGCACGGAGGCCGTCTTTTCTAAGAGCGCCCCCGACGCCACTGCCGCGCCGTTTCCGCGCTCCGGTTTTTCCTTCTTTGCGCGGGCGACAAAACGGCAGGCGTCCGCCTTGACCGTCGCGGTCATGCCGCCAAGCTGCACGAAAATTTCCTTCCCTTTCGTTTCCAGCACCGTTCCCTTTTGGTCGAGGGAAACGACGTATATCTCGTCGCCGGGGCGAAGCTTGGCGGCGTCCACCTTCTCACGGTAGGCGGGATTCGACGAAAAGCCGGGCCGCACATCGTCCGCCATATCGCGGAGCCTGCCGCGGGCGTCCTGCATCGCTGCGCCGCGGGCTCTTTCGTCCTGCTCTTTCGCCTGCTCCTTCAGGCTCTTGATAATTTCCTCGGCTTCGCGCCGCGTGCGCCGCACGAGAGCCGCGCCCTCGTTTTTCGCGTTTTTCAGGATCTCCGTCTTTTTCTTCGCGACCTCGTCCTTGAGCTTGCGCCATTTTTCCTCTAACTCCTTCGCCCGCGCACTGCGCTCGGCGATTTCCGCGTTCTTCTGCTCGTAAAGGATTTTTTCCCGCTCCAGCGCGCCGACGACTTTTTCAAACTGCGCGTGATCGGCGCGAATCAACGCCTCGGCGCGAAGCAGGATCGACTTCGCGAGGCCGAGCCGCGCGCCGATGGCAAAGGCGTTGCTGGCGCCGGGAATACCCAGCAGCAATCGATAGGTCGGGCGCAGCGTCTCCGCGTCGAACTCCACGCAGGCGTTTTCCACGCCCTCCCGCGTATAAGCGAAGGTCTTCAAATCGGAATAATGGGTAGTGGCAACCACGGAAGCGTCAATTTCCAACAGCCGCTCCAAGATTGCCATCGCCAGCGCCGCTCCCTCTTCCGGATCGGTGCCCGCGCCGATCTCGTCCAGCAGCAGCAAATCCTCCCGCTCCGCCTCGCCCAGGATTCTCACGATATGGCTCATGTGCGAGGAAAAAGTAGAAAGGCTCTGCTCGATGCTCTGCTCGTCGCCGATATCGGCATAGATTTCCCGATACACCGTCATCTCCGAGCCGACGGCGGCGGGCACGAAAAGCCCCGACTGCGCCATCAGCGAAAGCAGTCCCAGCGTCTTCATGCTGACGGTCTTGCCGCCGGTGTTCGGCCCGGTGACGAGCAGCATACGGAAATCGCCGCCCAGCGTCAAATCAATCGGCACGACGCTTTCGTCGGCAATCAGCGGATGGCGCGCCTTTTCAAGACGCACGCGCCCCTCGCGGTTCATCTCCGGGCGCGAGGCGCGGAGCTTTCGCGCCAGCCTCGCCTTCGCGAAGGCAAAGTCCAGCCCCGCCAAAATCGAGAGATTCTCCGAAAGCACGTCGGCGTTCCGCCCGATATCGGCGGACAGCCCGCGCAGGATGCGCGCGACCTCCTGCCGCTCGGACAGCGTCAGTTCCTTGATGTCGTTATTCAGCGTAACGACCTCCATCGGCTCGATGAAAAGCGTCGCGCCGGTGGCGGACTGGTCGTGCACGATGCCCGGCACGGCCTGCCGGTATTCCTGCTTGACGGGAATCACATAGCGCCCCTCGCGCATGGTGACGATGGCGTCCTGCAAATACTTCTGCTGCGCCGTCGAATGAATCATCGAAGAAAGCGAGTCCTTGATTTTCTGCTGCGCGGCGCGGATGCCCCGGCGAAGCTTCGCCAGCGTCACGCTCGCGTCGTCGCGAAGCGCGCCGTGCTCGTCGATGGCGTTGTCGAGGCGGTTTTCCAACTGCCCGAGGATTTCAAGCCCTCTCGCCCGCTCCTTCAGCGTCGGCGCCAGCTCCGGCGAAAGCTCCTTGAAGAAGCGCTTGGCCTCCCGCGTCGCGTAGAGAACGCTGACCACGTCGGCCATCTCCTCGATTTCCAGCATGGCGTCCATCGCCGCCTTTTTCAGCGCGGCGCGAATGTCGCGGATCGCGCCGAGGGGCGGCGACGAGACCGTCAGCACGTCCCGCGCCTCCGCAGTCTCGTTCAGACGCTCCTCCACCTCGTCGAAGTCCGAGGACGGCAAAAGCGCCGCGGCGGCCTCCTTGCCCAAGAACGACCCGGCCTCCGCCGCCAGCAGCGCGAGGATTTTCTCATATTCAAGTGTCCGTAAAGTTTCATTTTTCATAGTTTAGCCCTTTTCACGAGGGACCGATGAATAAGTCAAGTCGCGCCAAGCCGAGAAATTTTTTCGTCAGGCAAGGAAAAGTGCTCGAAGTCGTAGCAGCAGCGCTACGTCGAGAGCACTTTGACACAGCATGACGGAAAAAGGGCCGGCATTGGCACGACGGGACTTGTTCAGCGGTTCCTCACAATACGCCGCGGAAATAATGGCCCCGCGTGACGTCCTCGCCCTCGATGCGGCGCGCTTTTTCCTTTTGCGCTTCCGAAAGCTCCTCGCCCCACGGCAAGAATTCCCGATAGCCGCGCACGATTTCCCCGAGTTCCTTCGCCGTCATATAGCGCCCGTCGATGCGCAGACGGTCGATTCCCATGCGCGCGAACCGTCCCGCATGGGGAAGCGCGCTCAATATCTTGGAATTCAAAACGTGCATCTGGCAGCCCGCGTCCGTCACCACAGGGAAAAGCGCCCCGGTGCGGTCTTTCAGAAAATATTTCCCGCGGACGCAGGGCGCGGAACACGCGCCGCTCCCGACGTTTCCTACAAAGCTCCCCGACGCGCAATACGCCGAAACCATCAACTCTATGCGCCCGTGGACGATGCACTCCAGCGGCAGCACGCTTTTCTGCGCCAGCGATTCGATTTGCGAAAAATTCAACTCCGGCGAAAGCGTCGCCCGCGAAAACCCGATATCGGCAAGCTCCCGCACCGCCAAAGCGTTGTACGCCAGCAGGGAAAAATCGCTGACCGCGGGAATCCCCGTACATTCGCGCACGATGCGAAGCGCGCCGAGGTGATGGACGTATATCTCGTCGGCGGGCGCCTCCGAAAGCGCGCGCAGAAGCGGCGCGACGGAGGGCAAGAAGCTTTCCCGCAAGATGCGTGGCGTCGCCAGCGACACGAGCCGCCCCGCCCCGCGCAACAGTTCCCAGACTTCTTTGTATTCCTTCGGCGTGACCAAATGATGATCGTAGGCGTCCCCGCCGTAAAGCACGCCGTCAGCTCCGGCCTCTGCCGCCGCCCGCGCTTTCTCGGGCGTATCGGCATGGACGATCAATTTCGGCAGGGCGTTCTTCTCCCGCCGATAAACGGCCCGTTCCTCCCGCCGCTCCGGCATGGAAACTTTCGCCGCCGTTTCCGCCCTGCGCGCCGCGACGTTCGCGAGCCGCGCCTCGTCGAGCCTTGCCAGCGCCTCGCGGCGCGTCTCGTTCATCACGCTCATCGGGACCATCACGTCGTCCCCGATATCCGCTTCCAGCGCTTCAAGGGCATACGCCGTCGTCCCCATGCGTTCCATCTGCTTTTCCAGCGTTTCCCGCGTCAAAGGCCGCTTCTCCGCCTGCGGGCAAATATATTCGGACTTCGCCTCGCCCCGCGCGCCGCTCGCCTCCGCCGCAACGAAAAACGGCTCGCCGACCTTCGCCTTTACTGTCAGCCGCACGGAAATCCGTCTCTTGCCCGAGCCCGTATAAGAAGCCTTCGCTTCCTCCGACAGCGCCGCGTCGTACACGCAAAAAACGCGGTCGTGGGGATGCGCCGCCCGGGATAGCGGAAACGTCACCTCGTCCCCCGCCGTGCCGCGCTCGATCTCCTGCCCCCGCGCGTCCCTCATCTCCCGCACCGTCTCCGTCACGCGCCCGCCGGTCTTGACCCATACGTCCGCCTGATCGCCGACGGAAAGCGTCTCCGCCAGCTTCACCCGCACGCGCTTTTCCGCCGCGTCATAGGAAACGACGCGCCCGACGAGCAGCCCGCGATTGTTCGGCCGCTTGTCGCTCATCATTTCCCTGCCGGGATTTTTCAATAAATACGCCGTCGTGAAATCGCGGTTGAAAATCTGCGCGAGCCGACGGTCTGCCTCGCGTTCCGCCGCCACATCCGCCTTGCCCGCCAGCGCGCGGTCGATAGCCCCGCGATACGCCGACGTGACCACCGCCACATATTCGGGCCGCTTCATGCGCCCTTCCAATTTCAGCGACGCGACGCCCGCGTCCATCAGCTCCGGCAGCAGCTCGACAGTCTTCAAATCCCGCGGCGACAGCAAATACTTTCCTGCCGCGCTGCCCGTCGCCTCTTCGCCGTTCTCGTCCACCAGCTCATAGGGCAAGCGGCAGGGCTGCGCGCATCGCCCCCGATTGCCGGAACGGCCGCCGATCATACTGCTCATCAGGCATTGGCCGGAATAACAAACGCAAAGCGCGCCATGAGCGAAGACCTCAATCTCCGCATCGCTCTTCGCGCAAATTTCACGAATCTCCGCCAGCGACATCTCCCGCGACAGCACCACGCGGGAAAAACCGAGCTCCTCTAACGCGCGGACGCCCGCTATATTGTGAACGGTCATCTGCGTGCTGGCGTGCAGCGGAAGCCCCGGCGCAACCTCCCGCGCCAAACGCGCGACGCCGAGGTCCTGCACCAGAACCGCGTCCGCCCCCGCTTCCTCCAAAAAGCGCAGATACTCGGCAAGACCGGAAAGCTCCGTATCGTCCACCGCCGTATTCACCGTGACGTGCACCGCGACGCCGCGAAGATGCGCATACCGGATCGCCTCGCGCATCGCCGCCTCGTCAAAATTCTCCGCGTAGGCCCGCGCCCCGAAATGGCTCCCCGCCAAATACACCGCGTCGGCGCCGTTTTCCACGGCCGCCGCAAGCGCCTCTCGGCTGCCCGCCGGCGCTAAAAGCTCAACCATGATTCTTCTCCTAAATCCATTCAATGCCTCTTCCGCTTTGCCGCCCGCTTTTGCCGCTTCTCCCGTTCCTGCTTCTCTTTCTCCCGCTCCGCTTCGTATGCCGCCTTTTCCTCCTCCAAGGTTTTCTTTCGCGCCCGGCTCTCGCGGAACATGATAAACAGCCCGATGGTCGAAAGTACTGCCGCCACTACATACAGCGCCATATATTCCGGGTCCAGCTCCATGCTGCCTAAAAAACTCATTTTTCGCTTCCCTTTCTTAAAAAAATTCTGTCGAAGGCTTTTCTTCCTTATTATATTTCGTCGTATTTATTTATTATATCTCAAACAGACAAGGAAAATCCATAAAAACTTGACGAAGCATACTCTGAAAAGATTATATCTTCTTTACACCCACAACAAAAAGGAGCGTCACCGCTCAAATAGCCGTGCGCTCCCTTGCCTTGCAAAACAATTTTTGAGTTTTAGTTTACTTCTTCCTCTGCTTGTTCCTTTGTATCTTCAACAAATTTCCCCTGCATATACTTTTGGGCAATCTCGCACAACTGCCCTTTGTACTTGTGCAAGTCGTTGACGGATTCAAGCGTAATCTTAACGCCTTTTTTCCCGTCCGGCAACAGAAGCACTTTCTTTCTATCTCCAAGATACAAACGACAAATCCACTTACGGATATTATTGTCGAGCAAAATTCCGAAATAATTTACCGTGTCTTTATACGATACTGTATGCCCTTCTAAAGCATCATACAGCAACGCTTTCACGATATAAAACCCTTCCAATTCCTCCTCGGTCGTAATAATTTTCGGCTCGTCGCTCTGTGTTTCTTGTTCCTGCAACTCTTCTGCGCTTGCCTCTTGCGCCTGCACGGCCTCTTCCGTATCCAACGCCGTTTTCAAGCGCTCATTGATACGCTCATTAAGGAACTGCATGAAAGAGCGCTTCACAATGCCGCGAAATTCATCAATGACTTTTTGCGTCTTTACGCCGTCATATATCTGCGACAGAAAATATCGGACAAAATCATCATCCGGCTCATTCAAAATCTTCACCAAAAGTTGGCGAATCTGACTATTGTATTTGAGTTCCGAAGCGCTTGTCATAATCATGCTTAAATCGAAACTCGCCTTTTGGAATTTCTTGATTTCCGGTATAATGCTGTCCTTAATATCGAGCAAGTTGAACTCTAAGAACGGCTTTTCATCCATCTTGTTCTCTTGTTCCAAGTCGGTATAAAAGCGATAAATCAGTCCGTTTGTCAAAATTCCAAACTTCGCTGACGTGGTCGCAAAATAACGGAACAGTTGCGAAGCGTGCTTATCCAAGTTTTCGCCGCACCACTTAGCTTCAATCAAAATCAACGGCTCGCCCTCTTCATTCATGATGGCGTAGTCCACCTTTTCACCTTTTTTGATTCCTACGTCAGCGGTATATTCTGGTACAAACTCAAGGGGGTTGAACACGTCATAGCCCAATAGGCGAAAGAATGGCATAATCATTGACGTTTTCGTTGCTTCTTCAGTTTGAATGCTGTCCTTCATCTTGGCAATACGCCCTGCGAACTGCTTAACTTCATCAATAAAGTCCATAATAGCGCCCCCTCTTCGACTTCGGTCTGCCCTTCCATAATTCTAAGGTAATCGCAATTTGCGCTCTTTAATTATAGTCAATATTTTAAGCATAGTCAACGAATTGAGCATGATACGATAAAGCAAA
>JAEERZ010000092.1 GCA_016286075.1 Selenomonadaceae bacterium | reverse complement strand
GGCAAAGGGGAGGGCAACGCCCTCCCCTTTGATTAGTAAATAATCGTATAATCCATCGCGAAAACCTTTCGCCAAAAAAATATTCCCCCTCCAAAATGTTTCACGTGAAACATTTTAAAAATCCATCTCAAAAACCATTCAAAAAACAAAATATGCAAAAAAAGAAAATCGCCCGACCTATGCTTTCATATGCGAAGCAAAACTTTCATTTTTCTGTCCTTTTTTCCTTATGGCAAAATTTTAATAATGGCGTTATAATAAAATGCACAGATTTATTTTAGGCGGTGAACATTTTGGCGAAAGTGCTGGCAATCACGAATCAGAAAGGCGGCGTCGGCAAGACCACCACGGCGGTGAACCTTGCCGCCTGCCTTGGAGCCCTTGGGCGGCGGGTGTTGCTCATAGACTTCGACCCGCAGGGCAACGCCACCAGCGGCGTGGGCCTTGACAAAACGGCGCAGGAACAGACCGTGTACAATGTAGTAATCGGCGGAGAAGACCCGCGTTCGGTCATTCAACATACCCGCTACGACCTCGACGTGCTCCCGGCCAATGTGGAACTGGCGGGTGCGGAAGTCGAGCTTGCCTCGGCGGAAGACGGGCGCGAGACCCGGCTGAAAACCGCGGTGGACGCGGTTCGGGAGGACTATGACTTCATCCTGATCGACAGCCCGCCGTCCCTCGGCCTCTTGAGCCTCAACGCTTTGACGGCGGCGGACGGCGTCGTGATCCCCATACAGTGCGAGTTCTACGCGCTGGAAGGCGTCTCGGAGCTGATGCGGACCCTCGACCTCGTGCGGGACGGCCTGAACCCCGGCTTGGAAGTCGCCGGCGTGCTGCTGACCATGTTCGACGTCCGCACCAATCTCAGCGGGCAGGTGGCCGACGAAGTGCGGGAATTCTTCAAAGAGAAAGTCTACGAAACCGTGATCCCGCGTACCGTGCGGCTCAGCGAGGCGCCGTCCTACGGCATGCCGATCATCGCCTACGACATACACGCGAAAGGCGCGGAAGTTTACGCGGAACTCGCGAAGGAGGTAGATTCCCGTGGCTAAGAAAAGCGGATTGGGCGGTCAGGGACTGGGCGCGCTCATCAAGAAACGGACCGCGGACGTCGCGCCGAAGGAAAAGGCGCAGGCGGCCCCCGCGGCGGCTGCTGACGACGAATCCCGCGTCGTGGAACTCCCCATAGACAAGATCCAGCCGAACCGATCCCAGCCGCGTCAGAACTTTGACGAAGCGGCCCTGGAAGAACTGGCGGAATCCATCCGGTATTACGGCGTATTGCAGCCGCTCCTGGCGCGCGCGCTGCCGGACGGCGGATATGAACTCATCGCCGGCGAGCGCAGGCTCCGGGCGGCGAAACTCGCGGGCCTCCATACCGTCCCCGCGTTGCTCCGCAAATACACATTGGAAGAAATGACCGAGATCGCCCTGATCGAGAACGTCCAGCGCGAGAACCTGAACGCCGTGGAAGAAGCCCGCGCTTACGACCTCCTGATGCAGAAATTCGGCATGACCCAGGAGCAGCTCTCCGAGCGCATCGGCAGAAGCCGCTCCCATATCGCGAACTTCCTGCGGCTCCTGAGGCTTCCGGAGCGCGTACAGGAAAGCCTCGTGCAGGAAGTCATCACCATGGGGCAGGCGAAACCGCTCCTCTCCTTGGACGATCAGGACCTGATGCAGCAGGCGGCGGACTTCATCGTCGACCGCAACCTCTCCGCGCGGCAGGCGGAAGTCATCGTGGCGCGGCTGAAAAAGAATCCCAACCTCTTCCAGCCGAAAGAGCGGCTGGAAACGCCCATCATGACCGAGCGCGTCTTCGTCACCGACGTCGAAGACCGGCTGAAACTGCTCTTCGGCACGCCGGTCCGCATCGCCCTCGGGCAGAAAAAGAGCAAGATCGAGATCACCTTCAAGACCCAGGAAGACCTGGACCGCATCGTCGACGCCGTAGAGGCGATGACCCAACAGCGCGAGAACGAAGTGGAGCTGACCAAGAAAAAACTCCGCGAGGTGTCGTGGAAATTTACCACCTGAGACGCGAAACAAGGGGAAGGCACCGCCTTCCCCTTGTTTTTTTGGAAACGACTCAGGGGTCCTTTACCCCGAACCGCCGAAAGATTGTTATCGAAATTGTTTTTTATAACTTTTCGGACCTCTCTGATTTCGATCGAAAATGATGGGGATTCCCTCCATTTGTTATCGAAATGGGAAAATAAACGGAAATATTGATAAAATCCTCCTATTTTTTAGTAAAAAGTGTGTAGAATTGGCAGGAATCTCAGCGCAAAAAAATAAGCGCAAACCGCTTCCTTATGTTATAATAGAGCGCGTATATGACCTACGGATTTAATTTCATAAGGAGGCTTTTAGATTTCTATGAACGAAGTAGTCCAATTTGTTGCGGCGAATCCCGAGACGTCCTTAGCCATCCTTGGCGGCGCGCTGGCGTTCCTGCTGCTGCTGGTGCTTTACCTGCTGTCTGCCGTGTCTTCGCTGAAGTCGCGCTACAACACGATGATGGTGGGAGAAGAGTCGGGAACGTCGATAGAGAAGATGCTGACCGACCACATCGAGGAGACCCGCCGGGTGGCGGAGGAGAACGCAAAACTCCGGGAGAAGAACGCGCAGATCGACGCGCTCTTGCAGACGGCGATCACCCGCGTGGGCGTGGTGCGGTTTTCCGCGTTCCAGGACATGGGCAGCGATCTGAGCTACGCGGTGGCGCTCTTGGACGCGGAAAACAACGGCGTGGTGTTTTCCAGCATCTTTGCCCGTGAGGATTCCCGCACGTATGTGAAGCCCATCGAGGGCGGACAGTCCAAATACACGATGACGGCGGAAGAGCAGCAGGCGGTCAAGAATGCCATCGCGTCCGCAGAGTGAGTCTTCCTCGTCGGGAATGCCCCGGGGCGGGGCGCTGTTCTCGCCGGAGGGGCGGGAGGCGCTGTTGGCTATAGCGGAGGCGCGGCTCTCGGAGACGGCGGGCGTTTGGCGGATGCGCCTTTTGGCGCGGGATTTGATCGACGCGCTCGGCCCTGCCGTCGAAAGCGCGCTTCATGACGCGGGAATCGATGCCCGCCTGCGGCGCGTCGTTTCCGTCCGTATCACGCGCGGCGTCCGCGAATACGGTTCCTGCAACATTCCCCGCGGAGAGGACGGGACGTGTCGGCTCGCTTTCAGCGGGCTGCTTTTTTTTCCGGGGAACGCCGCCGCCCTTTTGGACGTAATCGCCCACGAGCTGCTGCATGCCTGCCTGCCGCCGAGGGAAGGGCACGGCGGGCTTTTTCACCGGGGCATGGAGGCGCTGAACGGGGCGTTGGGGCTTCGCGTTCAGGTGTATTCGGAAAAGACGGCGATCCGGCAGTCCGAGGCGCTGTACCGTTATAAGGTGGTTTGCGCCGCCTGCGGGAACGCCTTTTACTATCTGCGGGCGGGGGCGGTGGTCAGGCACCCGTCCCGGTACCGCTGCGCGAAATGCGGCAAAGGGGCTTTCGAGGTCTATCGGCTGGAGCCGGTGACAAGCGACAAGGAGAATATGGAATAAGAAGCTTCCGAGCGGCCGCCCGGAAGTTTTTTGTCGGCTGTGCAGATTTGTATTTGACAGGGGCGGCGTGGAAACTATATAATGAAATTAAAGTTGATATGTTCATGTAAATGTTCATTTTGGAAAGAGGCTTCGACATGGAAAATAAAACGCCGATGCGGATGCATAAAGGCGCTGGATATAAGCTGCACGACGAGGTCAGGAAACCGACCCCGGCGCTTTTGCGCGCGGCGCAGATCGGGGTGCTGTGTCACGACGAGCCTTCGCTGGCGGCGAAGGAGAACGTGGACGCGCTTCTCGTGGTGTCTTACGGCGCGGCGCGGAAGGAGGCGCGGGCGGCGGCGGTGGAGCCGTTGATGGAGGCCATCGCCGAGGCAAATCCCGAGACCGATATTTTCGAGGCCTATACGTCCTCGGTCATGCGCGCCAAGGTAAAGGAGGCGGCAGGGCTGGAAATCCTGTCGGTGCAGGAGGCGTTGGGCGCGCTGCTCCAAGCCGGGTACACGCGGGTGGCCATCGCTTCCCTGCATCTGTTCCCCGGTGCGGAGTACGTCGGTCTGGTGGAGCTGTTCAACGCCTGCAAGAAGAAGTTCAAGCGGCTGGTGCTGGGCGCGCCGCTGATGTATTGGATGGGGCAGGAGGAGCAGCGGGACGACGCGGCAGATCTGACGAAGGCGCTGCGGGAATCTTTGCCGCCCTTGGCGGAGGACGAGGCGGCGCTGGTGATGGCCCACGGCACGCAGCATCCGTCCAACTCGTTTTACGCGGCGCTGCAAACGCGGTTTGAGATGGCGGGCTGGGACCGGGCTTTCATCTATACGCTGGCGGGGTGGCCGCGGCTGGAGCACATTACGCCGGTTCTCAAGGAAAAGGGAATCCGCCGCGTGCGGCTGGTGCCGCTGATGCTGGCGGTGGGCGCCCACGCGTCCCGGGATATGGCGGGCGACGCCCCCGGTTCTCATCGTTCGCGGCTTCTGGCCGAAGGATTTGAAGTGGAGGTCTTCCAAAAGGGACTGGGCGAGCTGCCCCTCGTTCGGGAACTTTATGTGGAACGAGTCAACGAGGCTTGGGATAAATTGCAGGCGTGAGATTTTCCTTTACAATCCTTCGGGAGCACGATGTTTTCGATTAAGTTATTACGATAACGCTATTTTTGATAGGAAATTTTGAAAAACTTTTACGGAAGTCCTTTGTGAAAATACAAACGGCTTCTGTAAAAGTTTTTTTGCCTATTTTGTCAATTTGCCGTATAATATAAAAGAACGAGAACGATATGCCTGTCCTGAAAGTGAAGACAGGGCAAGGGGGGATGCCGCTCGGAAGCGATCGCGGGGGTTCCTTAAGGGTTTCTCATATTATACGAAGGGGTGTGTTGCTGATGGTTCCTATGAAATACAAGGGGCTTGGCTTTGAGCGTTATGATTCCGACGCCTACAACAAAGAGGCGGTCGCCACGATGAAAGGGTTGGTCGCGGAGACGGAGAAGGGGGCTTTCGTTTACGGGCCGCCGGGCACGGGCAAGAGCATGCTGGTGGCGGTGTTCGCCAATGAGAAGCAGAAAGCGGGAACGGATACGTTGTTCCTGACGGCGGCGGAACTTTTTTCGGAGACGCTGGGCGCGGCAAACGAGACGGCGCGCATAAAATTCTGTGAGAAAGCGGAGTCGGCGCCCTGCCTCGTGCTGGACGACCTCGACGCGGCGCATTTGGATCGGGAGGCGGGCGAAACGCTGATCGGCCTTCTGAAGGTACGGGAAGGAAATAAACTGCAAACGATCGTGGCCAGCAAATTCCCGCTGGCGGACGTACCTGCGAAAACCGAGGAGGTCGGCGAAGAACTGCACGAAAAACTGGAAGAGCTCAGCGCCCATATCGTATTGAAATAATAAATATGATAATGAAAATAAAAGCGGACAGCCTATCGGCTGCCCGCTTTTTGTTTGTCCGTTATCCGACGAGGAAACGCTCCGCGAGAAATACGGCGACGCAGCAGAAGGCCGAGACTTTGAACAGGCTCGCGCCGAACCAGGCCATGGCCGCGCCGACGATCAGCGCCAGCATTCCCGAGGCCGGGGTCTGGGTCGCGTGGACGATGTCGGGGAAGGTCATCACCGCCAGCGTAATATAAGGAACGTAAAAGAGAAAGGACCGGATGAAGCGGCTCTTGATCTGGCGGCGAATCAAAGTCAGCGGCAAGATGCGGATCGAAAGCGTGACCGCCGACATCACGAGAAGGTACATCCAAATGCTGTGGGACATGTTATTGCCTCCAATTATTTCTGTAACGGACTATTTTGTAAAGAGAATGAGTTGGAGTTAGCCGTTTGTTTATGCGGAAAAGCGAGATTCTTGCAGATTTTTGCATTTAATCGTCTCTCGGATATTTGACGGCGGCGACGGCGGCGAGAATCACCGTCAGCAGAATCGTCCTCGTGCCGCCGGAAAGCTCCGATATGACGGGCAGCGTCGAGGCGGCGAAGCTGGCGGCAAAGGCTATGGCCACGAAAACGCCGATGACGCGATTGGCCCGGGAGGGGGGAATGATGATCGCGAGGAACATGCCGTAGAGGGCCACGGAAAGGGCGCTGACCGCCGCTGCCGGAAGGGCGTTTCCAGCCATGATGCCGACGGCGGTTCCTACCGACCAACCGGGCAGCGCGACGAGCATCGCGCCGTAGTTGTAATAAGGATCGAGGGGGACGGGCCGCGCGGCGGAAATGCCGAAGATTTCGTCGGTCACGTCGAAGCCCACGAAGATCCGGTGCCAGATCGAAGCATCCGGCGCGAACCGCTGGCTCAAGACGCAGCTCATCAGAAGATATCGGGCGTTGGCGACGAGGGTTATCAGGGCCATTTCCAGATACGGACGGTCGGCGGCGATGACGGTGAAGGCCGCGTATTCGCCGGCGGAAGCGTTATTGAAGAAGCTGGCGAGGAAGCCCTGAAAGGGGGTAAGGCCCGCGTTTCGCGCGGCGATGCCGAGGGTGAAGGCCACGACGAAATAGCCGAGGGCGATGGGCATGCCGTCCCGCACGCCTTCCTGCAGAGCCTGCCCGTGGGTCGAAAGAAGCCCCGATTTGTTCAGCGACGTCATAAGATGGTTGTTCTCCTTGCGTGAAATTGCTTTTTATTTTAATGAAAGCAGTTCTATTTGTAAAGAGGATTGTATGAATCAAAGGGGAGGGCGTCGCCCTCCCCTTTGTATCCTCTCCCACGCGAGGGAGGACCCTCGCGGCTCCCGGAAAGGCTCTGCGGAGCCAGGATTCCGCGACGTGCGATGGTGATAACTCAATCGACTATTTATCCCGCGCTAAAGGTTACAGTAACTTAAACTTTAGCCATAAGACCTCATCCACCGCCTTCGGCGGTCCCCCTTCCCCAGAGGGGAAGGCAAGAGTACAAGATTACGTTTGCGATGTATGTCCTTAACCCGCAAAAATGGGCTAAAGTCGAAGTCATCAAGAGCTTAATCGCGGGATAAACGACCTGACAAGTTATTCTGGGCTTTCACCGCGGAATCCTGGCCCCGCAGGGCCCTTCCGGGGGATTCACAAGGGGCTCTCCCCTTGTGTGGGGAGGATTGGAGGGGCGAAGCCCCGCCAAAATGATTAAACAACGATAAGCAATCGCAATCGTATAAGCCAATATCAAAACCTTTTGCAAAAAATAATCTCTCAACGAATCGTTCGGCAAAAAACAGCCGAACGGTTCTTATCCTCCCCGGTTCATTCCTTTTTCATACTGCGTTGCTATCATGACCGCAATACGATACAAAGGAGGACAAACATTTTTATGAATACATTCAAAACCACGCTTTTGATGGCGCTGCTGACCGGGCTGTTGATTGCCGTGGGCGGCAGCTTCGGCGGGCGCGAGGGCGCGGTGATTATGCTGGTCTTTTCCCTCGGCATGAATTTCTTCTCTTACTGGTACAGCGACAAGATGGTGCTTTCAGCCTACCACGCGCAGGAGATTTCCCGCGCGCAGGCGCCGGAGCTTTACGGGTTGGTGGAGAAACTGGCGCAGAAGGCGGAGCTTCCGATGCCGAAGGTCTGCGTGATCCAGTCCGCGACGCCGAACGCTTTTGCCACAGGGCGCAACCCTGAGCACGCGGCGGTGGCCGTGACTACGGGCATCATGCAGGTGCTGGACTACGACGAGCTGGGCGGCGTGCTCGCCCATGAGCTTTCCCACGTCAAGCACCGCGACACCTTGATCTCGACGGTGGCGGCGTCTATCGCCGGCGTGATTTCCACCATCGCGCATATCGCGCAGTGGGCGGCGATTTTCGGCGGCGGGCGTTCCAGCAGCCGCGACGACAACGGCGGCGCGCTGGGGTTCCTTTTCACGATCATCGTGGCGCCCTTCGCGGCGATGATGATCCAGCTCGCGATCTCGCGCTCCCGGGAGTACGACGCGGACAAGAGCGGCGGCGAGATCTGCGGCAATCCGTTGGCGCTGGCCTCGGCCCTCGAGAAATTGGAGTATGCTTCGACGAGGATGCGGCCGCTGGCGGGGGCTTCGACCTCCACGGCGCACCTGTGCATCGTGAATCCGCTGAAGGGCTCGAACGTGTCCTTCGCAAGCCTCTTCAGCACCCACCCGTCCACGCAGGACCGCGTGGCGCGGCTGAAGGAGCAGGCGCGGGAGATGCGCGTTTCCCGCTGACAAGATATAAAAAGAAACATAAAAAAGCACGGAACGGCGACGTTCCGTGCTTTTTGCTTTCATGGTG
>JAEERZ010000091.1 GCA_016286075.1 Selenomonadaceae bacterium | reverse complement strand
GCGGAGGCGCTGGACGTCATCGAAAATGCCCCGAGTCGTTTGCAGGAAGTTTCGGGCATCGGGAAAAAGACGGCGCAAAAAATTTACGAATCCTATCACGAGCAGTCGGAGCTGAAGGAAATCATGCTTTGGCTGGAAATGCACGGCGTTTCCGGCGCTTACGGAGCAAGGATATATAAGCAGTACGGTTCCTTCGCGCTCGACGTCTTGGAACAGGACCCGTACCGCATCGCGCAGGAAGTGTCCGGTCTCGGTTTTCGTACCGCGGATATGATTGCCATGGCGGAGGGCGGCGAGACGGACAGTCCGCAGCGGATTGCGGCGGGACTGCGTTTCGTCTTGGAGGGCGTGGCTTCCTCCGGGCATTGCTGCCTGCCGGAGGCTCGGCTCGTGCAGGAAACGGCTTCCATGCTCGGCGTCGACGCGTCTCTTGTGCGGGAAACGGTCAGGGACGAAATCGAAACGGAACGGCTCTTTTTCGAGGAGGAAGGCGGCGAAACGCTGATTTATCCCTCCTCTCTTTATACGGCGGAACAGGAAACGGCGTCGGCCCTTTTGTATCTGGCCGCCCACGCGGACGTTTTCCCGGTGGAAGACCCCGAGGCTTTCGCCAAAGAATGGGAGCGCGCTGACGGCGTCACGTTGGCGGAAGGGCAGCGCGACGCGGTGACGGCGGCGCTCCGTCACGGCGTCTTCATTTTGACAGGCGGCCCCGGCACGGGAAAAACTACCGTGGTGCGCGGCATGATCGGCGTGCTTGAAAAGCTGGGCCTCTCCGTGCGTCTCGGCGCTCCGACGGGACGGGCGGCGAAACGCCTGGGCGAGGCCACGGGCAGAAAGGCGACGACCGTGCATCGACTGCTGGAAGCGCAGGCGAGCAACGACGGGCGGACCGTTTTCATGCGCGACGCGGAAACGCCTGTCGAGGCGGACGTCATTATCCTCGACGAAGTTTCCATGATGGACATTGTGCTGATGCAGCATTTTCTTGCCGCCGTGCCCAAAGGCTGCCACGTCATCCTCGTGGGCGATGTGGACCAGCTTCCGTCGGTGGGGCCGGGGACGGTGCTGGCGGACATTTTGCGGGCGAAGGTCTTTCCCAGCGTACGGCTTACCGATATTTTCCGTCAGGCTGGAGAAAGCCTGATCGTGCGCAACGCGCACGCCGTCAACGCGGGGCGGATGCCGGACTGCGCACGGGGGAGCGCCTTTGAATTTCGTGCCTTTTCTTCGGAGGAGGAGACGGCGGAGGCAATCGTCTCTTTGTGCCGTGACGAACTTCCCGCTCTCGGCGTCGACCCGCTGCGGGACGTGCAGGTATTGTCTCCGATGCACCGTCTGACCTGCGGCATCGACCGGCTGAACCGTCTTTTGCAGGCAGCTCTGAATCCCGCCTCGCGGTACGAGCCGGAAATTGCGGCGGGGGGATTTTCCTTCCGCGTCGGTGACAAGGTCATGCAGATACGGAACAATTACGAGAAGAATGTTTTCAACGGCGACGTGGGTTTCGTCGAGGCCATCGGGGAGAAGCGGCTCGTCGTGCGCTACGGCGAAGACCACACGGCGGAATACAAGCGGGAAGAAATGAACGAGCTCCAGCCCGCCTATGCGATGAGCGTCCATAAGAGCCAGGGCAGCGAATATCCGATTGTGGTCATGCCCATAGTCCTCGGACATCGCGCGATGCTCCAGCGAAATCTGCTCTATACTGCCGTCACGCGGGCAAGGGAGCGGGTGATCCTCTTGGGAAGCGAGCGCGCTTTGCGGATCGCGGTGGAAAACGACAGGACGCGGCGGCGGTTCACCATGCTCGCCTCCCGTCTCGCGGGAGCCATGGAATGAACGCGGAATATCGTGAAAAAGGATTCTTCTCGTTTTTAAAAAGTCTCTCGGCTCCGTTGCTGGAATTTCTTTTTCCGTCCAGGTGTCCGGCCTGCGGCGCCTATGTGGAAAAATCGGGGGACTGGTGCCCGGCCTGCCTTGCGAATGCGGTTCGGGTGCGAAGGCTGCCTATAGAGGGAGAGCATCGGAAGAATTTAGAGGAAGCGTGGGCGTTCGGCCTTTATCATGGGGCTTTGCGGGAATTGCTGATTCCGTTGAAATTTAAACGGAAGCGCAGCGGGATTCCCGCAATCCGTTCCTTTTTAGAGGAGGCGGGCGGAGCCCTTCATAGGGAGGACTGGATGCCGGGTGTCGTCGTTCCGGTGCCGCTGTTTGCGGAGAAGGAAAAAGAACGCGGCGGCAACCAGACCGAGATGATTTTTCGCGAGTGGATGGAAGCGCAAGGCTGGGTTTGGCGGCGCGCTCTCGTTCGTACGAGAGCCACAAAGCCGCAGTTTGGGCTATCTGCCCCCATGCGCGCGCTGAATATCAAGGACGCGTTCGCCCTTTCAGAGGACGCTCGTCTGGAGGAAATCGCGGGAAAAAATATCCTGCTCGTCGACGACATTATGACGACGGGCGCGACGCTCGCCGAATGCGCTCGAATTCTTCGTTCGGCGGGGGCCGCGTCGGTCTCGGCATGGGTTCTGGCAAGTGACCGCGCGTGATTCGGGAGATGGCGAAATGCGCACTTGCCGATACATTTTTTTTGGTATAAAATATAAAAAAGTCCAAATCAGTTTTGGACGATTTCTTAATTATGGTACAATTACACGGGAGTGAGACGGAATGGCAGGAAAATTGAAAAATTGCCCGGAATGCGGCAAGCTTTTTATGGATATGGGCGTGCGGATTTGTCGCGACTGCATGGACAAGGAAGAGGAAATGATGCTGAAGATTTCTTCCTTCGTGCGCGACCATCCGCATTCGACGATCAAGGAAATCGTCGAGGGCGTCGAGGGCGCCAAGGAGAAGTTGATTCGCCGCATGATCAAGGAAGGGCGGTTCGTGCAGGACGGCATGGACGTTTCGTATCCCTGCGAGAAATGCGGCAAGATGATCAATAACGGGCGGTTCTGCCCGAAGTGCGACGAGGAGCTGAAAAAGGAAGTCGTCAAGGCGCAGAAGAAAGCGGTGGAGCGCGCAGTGCAGGCGGTCAAGGAAAAACGTCCGATGGGCACCGGATTCCGCTCGAAGGATTTGGGAAAGAAATAAGGGCAGAGAGTAACGAATTATGTCGGGCCGGGGAGTTTCCCCGGCCTTTTCTGTTGCGGCGGGGACCGAAAAAATATCAAGCGAGAAATAAGAGCGCAAATTTTTGAAGTAAGAAAGTAGGAAAGTAGGAAAGTTGGAAAATCCTACCGCAAAAATTTGACGGACTTCTTTTTAAGGAATATTTAAGAAATATCAATATAGGTGAAAACGTGCGAAAAAAGAAGAAAAACTGCGAAATGCAATAATAAACGCAAATAATTGTCGAAAAGCGGGGGTTAAGAAACCTCGCCTTTTTTTCGATTTATGAGCAGAAACAAGGAAAGGAATCTTATGGAGCACGGACGCGCCAAACAGAGGACGGTGAACCAGCATGATTATCAATCACATCCAGGCTGCGTTCGGGCTTTATGCCGGACAACAGCAAAACGCGTCCGTCAAGAACGTGAAGCGTACGGAAGCGCCGAAGGCGGGCGAATTTGTTATGTCCAGCGAAGCAAAGAGCTTCAGCCAGACGCTCGCGCAGCTTCGGAACGGAGCGGACAACGCCCGTACGGATCGCGTGGAAGCGCTTCGGCAGCAATTCGCAAGCGGCTCCTACAATGTGGACGCGCAGACGCTGGCGGCGGACATGCTTGCCATGCGCTACTGAGGCGGCGTTATGTGGAAAAATCTTATTCAGGCTCTGAAAGATCTATCCGACGCGTATGCGGCTCTTCTTGAGATTGCGGGAAGAAAACGGGCCGTGCTTGTTGCCGTCGACCTCAAAGGGCTGGAGCCCATAGTGGCGGAAGAAGAACAGCAGCTTGAGCGCATCCGCGCGGCAGAACAACGCCGACAGGATGCGCTTTTGGCGTTATCCAAGGAAATTCTTTCCGCCCATTCCGAGGCGACGATGGCGGAAGTGGAGGCCGCCTGTCCGGCAGACCTTCGGGGAGCGCTTCGCACGATTCACGCGGAGCTTGGGAAGCGCGTAGAAAAAGCGAAGGAATCAAGCGAGATGAACGAGTTCCTCATTCGTCATGCTCTCGGCGCCGTCGAGTACCACCTGAACCGCATCTCGAATTCCGCCATTGACCCGACGTACGGCCAGAAGGGACAGGAAAGCGTTTCGCGGGAAAAGAAGTTTGATTTCAAGGCGTAAGGAGTCTGGCGATGGACAATGAAAGCATGGCGACGGCGCTGGACAAAATCTTGGAGCTGCTGAAAAAAGAACTGACCCTGTCGCGTCGCCTCTATGAGCAGGCGGAAGCGCAGCGCAAGGCGTTGAAGGAAAACCTGAACGCAAAGGCGGTGGCGGACGCGACGGAAGCCGCCGATGCCGCGCTTCGGGAGCTGGAATCCTGCGAGAAGGAAAAAGGGGCCTTCCTCGCTGACATCGAGGCGGCAACCCTCGACGAGGCTTTGGGCAGGCTGCCGTATTCGAAGGAAAAGACGCGCGCGCGGCAGTACCTGAAACGATTGGACGAGATCACGGAAAAGCTCAGGAATCTCGTGAAGACGAACCGGCGCTTGTTGGCGCGAAATATGGAATATCTTACATTCAACCTGAACGTCATGACGGCGGCCTCTGCCGCTCCCGGTTACGGAACGCCGGATGCTCCCGGACAGGCGACGCAGGGACGGAAATTGTTCGACCAGAGTATATAAGTAAATAATAAGTAATATTCATCTTGCCTTCCCCTCTGGGGAAGGTGGCAGCCCGAAGGGCTGACGGATGAGGTTTGATAACGTAACGATAAGGAAAATTGAAGCATTGATAAACCTCACCCACCGCCTATGGCGGTCCCCCCCCCAAAAAAGGGGAGGGCAAATACCCCAGTAAGGATACGAAATTATCGACAAGGAAGACTTGAAAGGACAGGACATCATGGCAGTACGTTCTACCTTCGCAGGACTCAATACGATGTATCGCGGCGTCAGCACGAACCGGCTGGCGCTGGATACGACGGGCCATAATATGACGAATTCCAGCGTGACGGGATATTCCCGTCAGAGCGTGAATCAGGCGGCGACGTCGCCCGATTCGCTCTATGCCAGCGGCACGCAGCAGTTCGTCGGTTCCGGCGTCGATTCGCTGTCGATTACCCGCGCCCGCGACGTTTACGCGGACAAGCAGTATTGGCGCGAATTCTCCGATCAGGAATACGCGAAGACGCGGCAGACGAATTACCAAAAACTGGAAGCGATTTTTAACGACTCCGACGATACGGGGCTGCAAAACGCGGTCTTGAGTTTTTACCAGTCGTGGGTCGATATGTCGAAGGAAGCCAGCAACACCAGCGAGCGCGTAGCCGTGCTGGAGCAGAGCGGCATCCTCATCGACCGCGTCGTCTCGTCGGGCAAGCAGCTCCAAAACCAGATCATTTCCGAGTACGAAGACATCAAGATCAACGTCCAGAAGGTCAATACCCTTTCCGACCAGATCGTCCAGCTCAACAAGACGATCATGGCGGCGGAGTCGGCGGGCGGCAGCGCCAACGACCTCCGGGACGAACGGGACAACCTCGTCGACCAGCTCTCGGGATTTATGAGCATTTCCGTCTCCGAGAACCCGGAAAACTCCATGTACACCATCGTCTCCAACGGCGCCTCCATCGTCAACGGCATCACGAAGCTGAATCTGACCGTGGGCCCCGTCTACGACGACGGCAGACAGCCGGGCATCCCGAACGAGGATTACGGCCTCACCGATTACAATATCGAGATCGGCGACACCGGCGTCATCTTCGACCCGCTGACCGGAATATTGAAGGCGGAAGTGGACGCCATCCGGGAGGACAAGGACTATATCGACAAGCTCGCCGATATGGCGGCTTTCCTGCTGACCGACTTCAACGCCCAGCACAAGGCGGGCTCCGGCATAGACGCCTCCGACCTCGAAGTGGCGGATGGGACGAAGTTCCCGACCACGGGTATAAACTTCTTCGGCGAAGACGGGGGCGACTACGTTTATGATGCCGATAATAAGATTTGGACAAAAACGGGCGGAGTCGCTTATATTTGGGACGAAGCGTCGAAAAGCGTAAAGCTTTATGACCAAACAGTCGTTATTAAGCAGCCTGGCAATCCCAAGACCGACCCGTGGACAATCGAGGTGAAAACCGAGGCGACAGAGAAGAGCGAAGCGCTGAAGGGCATCCGCATTATCAACGCGCTGAAGGTCAATACGGCGCTTAACGATACCGACGGTGAGCGTAAGATCGCGGCGCGTACCGATTGCACCTCGATGACCGGCAAGCAGCTTCGGAACGACGTCTATATGAAGACGGGCACGATGGGAACGCCGGCGACTATCACTGTGGACAAGCCGATGAACGGCACGGCGGACGGTTCCAATGCGGTGCTTTTGAGTACGTTGCTGAACCAGGGGGACGATACCCGCGTCAACGGCGCGGCTTCTATCGGCGCGGCCTCTTTGCAGGAATACTACAACAAGGCCATGACCGACCTCGGCGTCAATTCCTCGCAGACGAACAACAAGGTCATCTCACAGGAAGACATCGTCGAGCAGGTTCGCCAGTGGCGCACCTCGGTTTCCGGCGTGAACTGGGACGAGGAACTGACGAACATGATTATGTTCCAGCAGGGCTACAGCGCATGCTCGCGCTGTCTGACGACGATGGACGAGATGCTCGACCGGCTGATCAATTCGACCGGCGTAGTGGGAAGGTAAGGTGAAATAAGATGCGCGTAGGAAGCCTTCAAATGACGACGCGGTACCTGAACCAGCTGAACCGCACCTATGAGAATCAGACGAAGCTGATGGAGCAGAGCGACGGCGCGAAGCTGCACCGCCCCTCCGACGACGCCATCGGCTACTCGAAATATCTGCGCTACAGCACTTCATACGGCGAGAACAACCAATACCAGACGAACGTCAAGACGGCGATCTCGTGGATGAAGAACAGCGACTCCTCGCTGGTGGATATCACGAACTGTTTCAAGACCGTCGTGACAAAGGCGAATCAGGCGCAGGGCACGAACACGGACAGCGACATGAGAGCCATCGCGCAGGAAATGCTGGTGCAGGTCCAGCAGTCCGTGGCCGACGCGAATATCCAGATCAACGGGCGCTATCTGTTTTCTGGCCAGCGCGACCTTGTGCAGCCTTATGTGTTATCAAATGAGAAGTTTGATCGTGGCATGACGAAAACCCTTGACGACAAGCAGGCGGCGTTTTTCGACAATGCCGTGAAATCCGGTGACCTTTCGCAGATGCTGAGGTTGAACGGGACCTATACGAATGCAGAAGGGAAGGAAATTATCGAGACGTATTTCTTGAGCACCACGGATGGAAAAGTGTATTCGGAGGAGTTCGTGGAAGAGGGCTATAAAGACGAAATCGCGAAAGACCCGGAGAAGCATTCTACGGTTCAGAACGGCGACCAAGTGGCGGAGGTTTCCATTGGTAAGGTGTCCGACCATTTCGATGAATATGGCGTAATCATTAAAGGTACACAAGGCGCTGGTGCAGATTGGGCTCAAGAGGTCACGATGCCAGGTGATAAGAAAGTCAAGTTGACGTTTGCAACTGTCGAGCAGCACATTGTAATTTATCAGGGCGACAAGAAGCAGTTCTCGATGGTCAAGGAAAACGGCGAGGTGCAGCCGGCCACCGATACGGTCAACGCAAGCGGCATGGAGATTGCGGGAAGTAGCATCTTTGACAATAAAGACTCTGGTCATGGAAGGGACGCCAGCGGCAAGTATGTCGGTCCTTCCGGCGCCAACGCCTTCAACGATATGCTCACCGTCGTTGCCAAGTGCGAGGCGGGCGCCAGCGGATGGATGAGCTCGGATGGCAAGACGCTGGCGAATAATTCCTTCAATACGGTGCTGAACGCGGAATCAAAGCTGGCGGCGCGCCAGCAGGTCTATTCCGACTGCTCGGAAATGCTCGTCACGCAGAACGAGACGATTCTCGGCGACATCACCGACGTCCATTCCACCGACGTCGCGAAGCTGGCCGTCGAGATGATGACCGCGCAGACGATTTATCAGCTCTCCCTCTCCGTCGGCTCGCGCATCCTCCCGCCGACGTTGGCGGATTACTTGTAATGCTCGTGCAACCTTTCCTTCCCTAAAGGGAAGGAAAGGTGCTCGTCGTTTCAAAATTTCTTCTGCCAAAGCTTGCCGACTACTTGTAATTTTCTGTGAAAGGGAATATAATAGAAGCGGAGTAAAAGGATTTTCTGCCAGGGAAGGAGCTGACCGTGATGCTCTATCTGAATACGCGTCA
>JAEERZ010000090.1 GCA_016286075.1 Selenomonadaceae bacterium | reverse complement strand
GAAAAGATCGGTTTTTGCAGTGTATGCTGCAATCTGAGCGATAAGGATCCTTGCGCGATTTGCAGTTCGGTCAAGCGGGATCACGAGACGGTCTGCGTTGTCGAGCAGCCGCAGGACGTAGCTGCGGTGGAGCGGATGCACGATTATCACGGCGTGTATCATGTGCTGCACGGCGCGTTGTCGCCTCTGGAGGGAGTGGGCCCGGAAAATCTCCGCGTCAAAGAGCTGCTGGCCCGTCTTTCGGACGGAACCGTGCGCGAGGTCATTATGGCCACGAACCCGAACGTGGAGGGGGAAGCCACGGCCATGTATATCGCGCGGCTTTTAAAGCCCATGGGACTCCGGGTTACGCGTATCGCGCACGGCTTACCTGTGGGCGGCGATTTGGAATATGCGGATGAAGTAACATTAGCCAAGGCTATGGAAAATAGGGTGGAATTGTAAAAGGAGGAGATTGTGTGGCGGAATCAAGCATCGTCGTTTCGTTTGCCGTCGGTCTTTTGGCTATCTGCCTTTTGGTCAAGCTCTTGAAATGGCCGGTGGAGCTTTTGTTGAAATTTGTGTCGAACAGCGTTTGCGGCGCGATTTTGTTGTTTATTGTCGATTTATTCGGCGCCGGCATCAAGATTACCGTCATCAACGCGCTGATTGCGGGTATATTTGGCATACCGGGCGTTATCGGCATTTTCATTTGGTATAAATTTATCGTAGGATGATATATCGCTAAAAAAGGAAAAGTCCCTTCGCGGCCGAAGAAACGCGGCGGCGAAGGGCTTAACTTTTTCCTGCGAAAGTTTCAAAATTGTTTCACGTGAAACAATCGAACATAACCTGTAAAAAGCATGAAATTCATAGGCGCTTTATAGAGTTAAGTTCTTTGGAAAAATTGAGTTAAGTTTTTCGTTTTTCCCGTTGCATTCGCGTATACGATATGATATAATCGCTTGCAGTGTGAAAACGCACGCGCGCCGATCGCCGTGCTGTGCCCGATGATTTCGGGTGAAGCGGCGGATGAAGCGCGCGGAGGAAAAAACAGGAGGTAGTATCATGGCAGTTATTTCAATGAAGCAATTATTGGAGGCGGGCGTCCACTTCGGTCATCAGACGCGCCGTTGGAACCCGAAGATGGCAAAGTACATCTTCACGGAGCGCAACGGCATCTACATCATCGACCTGCAAAAGACGGTCCGCAAAGTCGACGAGGCGTTCAATTTTATTCGCAGCGTCGCGCAGGAGGGCAAGAAGGTTCTCTTCGTCGGGACGAAGAAGCAGGCGCAGGAGGCCGTGAAGGAAGAAGCGGTCCGCGCGGGCATGTTCTATGTCAACGAGCGTTGGCTCGGCGGCATGCTGACGAATTTCCAGACGATCCAAAAGCGCATCAAGCGTTTGAAGCAGCTTGAGCAGATGGAGCAGGACGGCACTTTCGAGGTGCTGACGAAGAAGGAAGTTCTGG
The DNA here is from genome assembly GCA_016286075.1 of Selenomonadaceae bacterium. Classification (GTDB taxonomy): domain Bacteria; phylum Bacillota; class Negativicutes; order Selenomonadales; family Selenomonadaceae; genus RUG12372. The sequence goes on along the minus strand of JAEERZ010000090.1, from coordinate 6,905 downwards.
CGCTTCGTCACGAGATGGAACGGCTGGAAAAGTTCTTGGGCGGCATCAAGGAGATGAATCGTCTTCCGGGCGCGCTCTATGTCGTCGATCCGCGCAAAGAGCGCATTGCGGTGGCCGAGGCCCGCAAGCTGGGCATCCCCATCGTCGCGATTGTCGACACGAATTGCGATCCGGACGAGATTGACTATGTGATTCCGGGCAACGACGACGCGATTCGCGCCGTGCGCCTTTTGACCGGCCGCATGGCGGACGCCGTCATCGAAGGCAGCCACGGGCAGGACGAGCCGGAGGAAGCGGCGGATAAGGACGCGGAATAAAAGGAAAATTTCAGGGGGTAAGGGACACATTATCCCTTACTCCTTTCTTTACGACTATATACAGAAAGAAGGATAAATAATATGGCACAGATTACTGCGGCAATGGTAAAGGAACTCCGCGAGATGACGGGCGCGGGCATGATGGATTGCAAGAAGGCGCTGGCGGAGACGGACGGGGATAAGCAGAAAGCGATTGATTACCTCCGCGAGAAAGGTATTGCGAAGGCTGAGAAGAAAGCGGGCCGTATCGCGGCGGAAGGCGCGGTCGGCGCTTTCGTTTCCGAGGACGCGAAGGTCGGCGCAGTGGTTGAGGTCAACTGCGAGACGGATTTTGTGGCGAAGACGGACAAGTTCCACGCGCTTGTCGATAAAATCGCCAAGCATATCGCCGATACGAATCCCGCAGATATGGATGCGTTGAACGAGAGCACGCTGGACGGTAAAAAAGTTTCGGAGATCGTGCTGGAAGCCATTGCCGAGATTGGCGAGAAGGTTTCGCTTCGCCGTTTCGCGCGCTACGCCTCCGAGGGTGGTCGCGTTACCAGTTATATCCACATGGGCGGCAAGATCGGCGTCCTGGTCGAGCTTACGGGCGGCAGCGCCGAGCTCGGCAAAGATATCGCGATGCAGATTGCAGCGGCGAATCCGTCCTGCGTGGATCGTTCCGGCCTTGATCCGGCGATTCTCGAGCATGAGCGCGAGGTGCTGACAAAGCAGGCACTCGAGGAAAACAATGCGCTGCCCGAGGGCAAGCGTCGTCCGGAGGCAATCATCGCGAAGATGGTCGACGGACGTCTCCAGAAGAATTTCTATAAGGAAGCCTGCCTTGTGGAGCAGCCCTTTGTCAAGGACCCGGAGCAGACGGTGGCGAAGGTGCTCGGCAGCGTCGCCGTGAAGCAATTTTCTCGATTCCAGCTCGGCGAGGGCATTGAGAAGAAGCAGGAGGATTTTGCGGCGGAGGTTGCGGCGCAGATCAAATAATGGAAAAGGAGAGGACACGAAAGCCAGACTTCGTGTTCTCTTTTTTTGCGTGTGTTGTATGTGCGTTATTTGAATTATTGTGGAATCGTCGTCTTATAAATTCGAGAAAGCTAAAGCTTTTCCATTATGTTAGTATAATTTGGAAATTATTTGTTTCCAATTTGCCCAAAAGGATATATAATATTAAAGAATGAGCATGGGACAGGAGGGCTGCTGTTGAGTACGAAAAAGTATAAGCGAGTAGTCTTGAAGCTTTCAGGAGAGTCCTTGGCCGGAGATCAGGGGTTTGGTATCAATCCGTCGGTGGTAGAGGATATTGCGGCGCAGATACAGGCGGTTCGCGAGGAAGGGATTGACTGTGCTGTGGTTGTCGGAGGAGGCAACATTTGGCGCGGCCTCGCCGGAAGCGCCAAAGGCATGGACCGGGCGACGGCGGATTACATGGGGATGCTGGCGACGGTGATGAACTGTCTTGCTCTTCAGGACGCGCTGGAAAAGCGGGGCGTAGATTCCCGCGTGCAGAGCGCTATTGATATGCGGCAGGTCGCAGAACCGTATATTCGCCGTAAGGCAATCCGGCACATGGAAAAAGGCCGCGTGGTGATTTTCGCGGCAGGCACCGGCAATCCGTATTTCTCGACGGATACGACGGCGGCGCTTCGCGCGGCGGAGATCGAGGCCGACGTTATCCTGATGGGCAAGAAGAATACGGACGGAGTCTATGACTCCGACCCGAACAAGAACCCGAACGCGAAAAAGTTCGACAGGCTGGCGTATATCGAGGTCCTGCAGCGGGGGCTTCAGGTCATGGATTCCACGGCGACGAGCCTTTGCATGGATAACAATATCCCCATTGTGGTCTTCAATATCGACGAACATGAGAACCTTGTCCGTGCGGCGCGCGGAGAGGATATTGGAACGACGGTCGGAGGGAAGAGAGAATGATTAAAGATATTTTGTCCTCCCGTGAGGAAAAGATGCAGAAAACCTTGGAGTCCCTGAAGCGAGAATTCGCTTCTTTGCGCGCGGGACGTGCGACGCCGTCGCTTTTGGACAAGGTGATGGTCGATTATTACGGAACGCCGACGCCGGTAAACCAAGTGGCGAAAGTGTCCGTACCGGAGCCGCGCATGATCGTTATCCAGCCGTGGGAAAAGACGTTGATGAAGGAATTGGAGAAGGCGATTTTGAAATCGGAGCTCGGGCTCACGCCCAATTCCGACGGCAATGCCATTCGTCTGACTATCCCGCAGCTCACGAAGGAGCGCCGCGAGGAACTCAAGAAAACGGTCAACAAAAAGGCGGAGGAAGCGAAGGTCGCTCTGCGTAACCTTCGGCGCGACGCCAACGAGGCGATCAAGAAACTCGAAAAGAACAAGGAAATCGCCGAGGACGAGTCGAAGAAAGGCCAGGAGGATATGCAGAAGCTCGTCGACAAATACGTGAAGATGGTCGATACGGTCAAGGCGGGTAAGGAAAAGGAGATTATGGAGGTCTGATGACGCCCGACGTCCTTGGACGCCCGTTCGAGGAAGCGGCGAAGCTTCTTGCGGACGCCGGCGTAAAGTACACGACGGAGCTGACGCGTCCCACGAAGAATTTTTTCCCCGTGGACGACGCGAAGCTATATGTGGTTCGGGCCGTCATCTGCCCGGACGCTTCCTGCCGCCTGACGTTGGCGGCGAAGCAGAAAAAGCAGTGAAGGAGGTGTAAGACGACATGGCATACAAGATTGGAGACGATTGCATTTCCTGCGGTTCCTGTGCGGCGACATGCCCGGTGGGCGCGATTTCGGAGGGCGAGAAGCATTACGAGATCGATCCGGAGAAATGCGTGGAGTGCGGCGCCTGCGCGGCGGGCTGCCCGGTTTCGGCGATTGCCGCTCCTTGATGAGAAAAGCTCCATGATGGGAGAGAATGGGAGGTCCCTCTTGGATTTGCGAGAGGGACCTGTTTTTTCGCTTGACGGAAGGACAGCAACGGGAGGATGGCATGTGGAAAAAAATATTTAAGGGTTCCTCGCCTTCCGAAGCGAAGGAGACATGGGAGAACCCCTTGTATCAAGGAATAGATCGAGCGCGCTTGCCGGTGCATACGGCCCTCATCATGGATGGGAATGGCCGTTGGGCCGAAGGCCGTGGACTTCTTCGGACGGCGGGCCATTCGGCAGGGGTGGACGCCCTGAGGCAGATTTTGAAAACCGCCATTGATCTTGAGCTTCCGGCGCTTACGGTATATGCTTTTTCGACGGAAAATTGGAAACGGCCGAGCGCGGAGGTCGATTTTCTCATGCGGCTTTTCGTCGATTATTTGACGAAAGAAATCGACGAGATGGATGAGGACAATATAAAGCTTCGATTCTTGGGCCGCATGGACGAGCTTTCCCCCGCATTGCAGGATTTGGCTCAGACGGCGGTGGATCGGATGGCGGATAATACCGGGCTTCGGTTTAACGTGGCGATGAATTACGGCGGCCAAGACGAGATCTTGCGCGCTGCGCGGGAGATTGCGCGCAAGGTGAAGGCGGGGGAGACGCAGTTGGACGCCGTGGACGGGGCGTTGTTTGAAAGCTGCCTTTATACGGACGGTCTGCCGCCGGTCGATCTCGTAATCCGAACCAGCGGCGATATGCGTCTCAGCAATTTTTTGCTGTGGCAGGCGGCGTATGCGGAATTCTGGTTTACGGACAAGAATTGGCCCGACTTTACGCCGGCGCTTTTTATAGAGGCGTTGAAGGATTTCGGAAAGCGCGGACGGCGCTTTGGGGGATTGGAAAACAAGTGAGGACGCGGAGCCTTTCGCGTGAAAGATAGAGGTGCTGTTTTGGCGGTTCGTATAGTTTCGGGAATCATCGGCATAGCCGTCGCCGCTTTCGTCATTCAAACGGGCGGCGCGGTTTTCTGTGCGGCGGTACTCCTGTTGGCGTTGACGGGGTGGCATGAGTACGCGCAGGCGTTCCGGCATAAGAATATTTCGCCCGCGTATTGGAGCGGCATGGCGGCGGCGGTTTGTTTTTGGGGCGCCGCCTATTTGAGAAGGGCTGATCTCTTGGCGGCGGCGGTGACGGTGTTTTCTCTTTGGCTGATGCTTCAAGCGGTTCTGTTTCATCGTTCTTTTTCCGTGCCGCAGGCGCTGGTTTCGGTGGCGGGCGTCATGTATGTGGGTTTGCCTTTCGCATATTTGATTTTGCTGCGTTTTTGGCATGCGGGCGAAACGGTGCCGACGCCGATGGGAGAAATGGAAATCGGCTGCGCATGGTTTTGGCTGGCGATGATTGGGACCTGGGCCAGCGACACCTTCGCCTATTTTTCCGGTTTCGCGTTCGGCAAGACGAAGCTTTGCGAGGAACTCAGTCCGAAAAAGACGAGAGAAGGCTTTTATGGCGGCGTCGTCGGGACGGCGGTTTCCGTTGCGGCAATCGGGCATTCCATGGGATATGCCGTTTTGCCGATGTTCGCTTTGGGCGTGGCAATCGCGCTTGTGGCGACGGTGGGCGATCTTGTGGAATCTGCGGTAAAACGCTATACGGGAATCAAGGACTCGGGAACGTTGATTCCCGGCCATGGCGGTGTGCTTGACCGCTTTGACAGCGCGATGTACGTAATTCCGTTTGTATATTATTTCTTGCGGCTTATGGAGGCGTGGGGATGACGATGAAGCGGCTGGCGATTTTAGGATCGACGGGTTCCATAGGGACGCAGGCTCTCGACGTGGCGCGAAGCCATCCCGAACTTTTCCGGGTGACCGTGCTGGCGGCGAATACCAGCGACGCTCTGATAGAAAAGCAGATTGAAGAATTCTGTCCGTTGGCAGCCGTTCTCGCGGATGCAGAAGCGGCCGAGCGGCTGCGCAGCCGGTACCGGGGCAGGACGGAAATCCGGGGCGGCGAAAAAGCGCTGCTCGACGCGGCAGCTTTGGACGAAGTCGATGTGGTCGTGACCTCTATGGTCGGTTTTGCGGGCCTTGCACCGACGCTGGCGGCGCTCAAAGCCGGAAAGAATATCGCGCTGGCAAACAAGGAAACATTAGTCGTAGCGGGCGAGCTTGTGACGGCGCTGGCGAAAGAAAAAGGCGTTTCCATCCTGCCGGTGGACAGCGAACACTGTGCGCTTTTTCAGTGCCTGCAGGGCGAGCGCCGCGACACGGTAGAGCGGCTGATCCTTACGGCCTCCGGCGGACCGTTCCGGGGAAAGACTACGGAAGATTTGCGCTCGGTAACTGTGGCGGATTGTCTCAAGCATCCGACTTGGTCGATGGGCAGGAAGATCACTGTCGATTCGGCGACGCTCGTGAATAAGGGATTAGAAGTCATTGAGGCGCACTGGCTGTATGGCGTGCCTTATGAAAAAATAGACGTGGCGGTACATCCGCAGAGCATCGTTCATTCCATGGTGGAATTTCGCGATGGCGCGGTGATGGCGCAGCTCGGGCTTCCTGACATGCGCCTTCCCATCCAATATGCGCTGACATATCCGTCGCGGGAGCAGGCAAATTTCGGCCGTATGGATTTTCGGGCGGGGATGAATCTTTCTTTTGAGGCGCCGGACATGCATACTTTCCGTGGCCTCCCCCTTGCTTATGAGGCGGGAAAGGCAGGCGGCACGATGCCTTGCGTGCTGAACGGGGCGAACGAGGAGGCGGTTGCGGCGTTTCTTGCCGGGCGCATCGGATTTTTGGATATTTACGACTGCATAGAGCGCGCTATGGACGCGCAGGAGAATTTCGCGCATCCGTCTTTTGAGGCGCTTTGCGAGGCGGACGCGCGTGCGCGGGCTTTTGTGCGTGGGTTCTTGGACAGCAAAGAGGTGCAATGATGAGCGTAACGATACTTGCCTCTGTTTTCGTTTTCGGGCTGCTCGTGCTCTTTCATGAATTCGGGCATTTCATTATGGCGAAGGCGACGGGAATGCGCGTCGATGAGTTTGCCATCGGGTTCGGCCCGAAATTGGTGAGCAGGACGTTCGGAGAGACCGAATACTCGATTCGATGCGTGCCGCTGGGCGGCTTCAACGACATCGCAGGCATGGATCCGTCGGATAACGATGCGGGCGAGCGTGGCTACTGTGAAAAGCCGGTTTGGAAACGAATGATTGTCATTCTGGCCGGGCCGATTATGAATTTTTTGTTGCCGATTGCGATTTTTTTCCTGATTTTTATGACGGTGGGCGTCAGTTCTCCGTCGACGCGTCCGGAATTGGGTGAGGTGATGCCTGACCAGCCTGCGGCAATGGCGGGGCTGCAAAAGGGCGACCGTATTGAGGCCATCAACGGCGAAAAAGTCAATGCATGGGATGACATCGTGCGCATCGTGCGCAGTGCGGACGGGACGCCGATGAAGATTGCATACAGCCGGAACGGCGAGGCTCGGCAGGCGACGGTCATTCCTGTTCGCGATAAGCAGGAAAACCGTATGGTAATCGGCGTCATGGGGGCGCTGGATACGCGGCAGCCCGGCGTGATAGAAGCGGCGGGTACGGCGTTGGGGAAGACGGCGTATGTCATTTATCATATGGTCTTGGGGCTCGTGCAGATTTTTACGGGCGATGCGGCGGCGGAGCTTGCGTGGCCGTTGGGCGTCATGCAGATGACGGGCGCGGTGGCGAAGCTG
>JAEERZ010000089.1 GCA_016286075.1 Selenomonadaceae bacterium | reverse complement strand
TCAATCTTGTCGAGCAGCGCTTTCGATGCGCCGTCGAAGAGAAGGTGGGCTTCGTCGAAGAAGAAGACCATTTTCGGTTTCGGCATATCGCCGACTTCGGGCAGCGTCTCGAAAAGCTCGGACAGCATCCAGAGCAGGAAGGTCGAGTAGAGTTTTCCGTTGCTGATGAGGCTTCCGCTGTCAAGGATATTGATCATGCCTTTGCCCATGTCCTGCGCCATCCAGTCATGGATGTTCAGCGCGGGCTCGCCGAAGAATACGTCGCCGCCCGCCAGCTCCAAGGTCACGATGGCGCGCTGGATAGCGGAGAGGGAGGCGGCGCTCATCTTGCCGTAGTCCGGCTCGAAATCGGCGCGATGGTCCTGTATGTAATTGACGCAGGCTTTGATGTCTTTCGTGTCGATGAGAAGCAGGTTGTTGTCGTCGGCAATCTTGAAGATGATGCTCAGAAGGGCGCTTTGGAGGTCGTTCAGTTCGAGGATGCGCGCCAGGAGCAGCGGCCCGATCTCCGAGATCGTGGTGCGGAGCGGAATGCCGTTTTTGCCGAAAATATCCCAAATGGTTACGGGGCATCCTTTATAGCTGAATCCGGCTTCCGCGAGGCCGAATTTCGCGATGCGCTTCTGCATGTCCTCGCTGTCCGTGCCGGGGCAGAGCATGCCGGCGATGTCGCCTTTGACGTCGGCCATGAATACGGGAACGCCCATATCGCTGAACGTCTCCGCCATCACCTTCAGGGTGACGGTCTTGCCGGTGCCGGTGGCTCCGGCGACGAGGCCGTGGCGGTTGGCCATCTTCGGCAGAATGAAAATGTTTTCGCCGTTGTCGTTTTGCGCGATCCAAACTTTTCCGTCCTTTAACATATAGAGCCTCCTTCAACTTACGACGCATTTGAGCGTTGTTTTTCAAACATATATATTATATCAGATGGAAAGAAAATAAGAAACTGCCCGATTATAACTTTCTTGTCGGGAGAAAAGCGTATTTGTTTTTGGTTTGTGAAAAATTTTTCTTTAAACATTTTCTTCAAGCTCAAGGTGTGGTACAATACTATAGCTTGAAAATGGCAAAGTATGGGAACATTGTTTCTATAATAGGTATATTATGGTGTTGAGGAAGGAGAAAACAAAAGAAATGTGGAGCATATTTGGCGGTTTTTCGCGTGATATGGGAATCGATCTTGGAACGGCGAATACGTTGGTGCATGTGAAAGGGCGGGGCATCGTCCTTCGCGAGCCGTCCGTGGTGGCGATAAAGAGCGACACCGGCGAGGTGCTGGCAGTCGGCGAGGAAGCAAAGCGCATGATCGGCCGCACGCCGGGAAATATTGTGGCGATTCGCCCGATGAAGGACGGCGTTATCGCCGATTTTGACGTGACGCAGGCGATGCTCAAATACTTTATCCGCAAGGCGATGAATACGAAATCCTTCGTTCGTCCCCGCGTGGTGGTCGGCGTTCCGTCGGGCGTCACGGAAGTGGAGAAGCGCGCGGTCATCGACGCGGCGCAGCAGGCGGGCGCGCGGGAGGCGTATCTGATCGAGGAGCCGATGGCTGCGGCTATCGGTGCGGGCCTTCCGGTGGAGGAAGCGACGGGCAGCATGGTCGTCGATATCGGCGGCGGCACTACGGAAATCGCGGTCATCTCCCTCGGCGGCATCGTGACGAGCCGTTCCATTCGCATCGGCGGCGACGAACTGGATTCGGCCATCGTTCAGTATGTCAAGCGTATGTATAATCTGTTGATCGGCGAGAGAACCGCGGAAGAGGTAAAGATGGCCATCGGAACGGCTATTGTCGATCCGGCGATGGAAAAGGCTATGGATATTCGCGGGCGCGATCTTGTCAGCGGACTGCCGCAGACGTTGAATCTCAAGGCGCGTGAAGTCCGCGAGGCGTTGAACGAGCCGATTTACAAAATCATCGACGCGGTCAAGGGCACGCTGGAAAAAACTCCGCCGGAACTTGCTTCCGATGTGATGGATCATGGAATCATGATGACCGGCGGCGGCGCTTTGCTGACGAATTTGGACAAATTGCTTTCCAAAGAGACGGGTATGCCGGTTTTGGTGGCGGAGGATGCTCTTTCCTGCGTCGGAGAAGGAACGGGACGTTCGCTGGAGAACATTGAGCTTTTGCAGCGCGTGGTAATGACGACGAAGAAGCTGAAATAAATGAGTAAGGTAAAGCGGGAAGGCGAGACGGGCCGTACTGCGTGGTTATTGATTTTTATTACCGTCAGCGTTTTCTGCATCGTTTTTTTTGCGGCGCGGGGTCGGTTTGTTACGCCTTTCACAAGCCCCGCGGTCATTACGCTTCTGGCCCCTTTTCAGCGGGCTGCCGCTTGGGCGGGTTCACAGATACAGGGCGTGGTGGCAAATGTCCAGGATATATTGACTGTTCATCAGCAAAATCAGTTGCTCCGCAGCGAAGTGGAGCAGCTTCGCGTGCAGAATGTGCAGGCAAACGAATATGCGGCGGAGAATATCCGCCTGCGCGAGCTTTTGGGCTATACGCAGTCCGCGAGGCAGTTTGATTTGGTCATGGCGCGGGTCATCGGCCGGGAGCCGACGACGTGGACGCGCATGATCGTCATTGATCGCGGCACAGAGCACGGCGTCCAGAAAAATATGGCGGTGGTTACGGCTCGCGGGCTGGTGGGAACGGTGACGGACGCCGGTCCGTTTTCGTCCAAAGTGCAGTTGATTCTCGATCCGCGGGCGGCGGCGGGGGCGCTGGTGCAGCGGTCCCGTGTAGCCGGCGTTGTCAAAGGCACGCCGGACGATGCGATGCATCCGCGTATGGTCAACGTACCAAAGAACCAAGACATGGCGGTGGGGGATATCCTCGTCACTTCCGGTTTTGGCGGCATTTATCCCAAAGGAATCATGATCGGCACGGTGTCCGCCGTCAAGAACGACAGCGGCGGGCTTCTTCATTATGCCGTAATTGAGCCTGCGACCGACTTTCAGCGGTTGGAAGACGTGGCGGTTATCGTGGCGTCCCGCGAGGCTCCGCCCGAGCCGTTGAAGCCGCCTGCGCAAACGCGGGGGACGGAAACCGATCCGTGGGCGGCTTGGGCCGCGCAGCAAGCGGCTCAAAGAGCTGCGCAACAGGCGGCGCAACAAGCGGCTCAAAAGGCGACGCAGCCGCCTGCCGCGCCCGCAGCGGCTACTCCTGCGGCCCAGCCATCTCAGGCTTCGCCGCAATCCTCTGAAACGCAGCCGGCACAGCCGTCGGCGGCCGAGTCGGGGAATGCCTCCGGGCAGTCGGCTCCCGCGCCGGCCCAACCGCAGGCGGGGCAGCAACAGCCTGTTGCTCCCGCGATTCCGGCGGCGGGTGGGAAACGATGAAAAAATTTGGCGCGTGGGCGCTGTTCACAGTCGTCCTGTATGTGCTGCAATCGTCGCTCGTCCCTTTGATTGGGTGGCATGAAATCAGCGCGGATTTGCTGCTCGTTGCCGTCGTTTGCGTTTCCGTGCTGCGGGGAAGCCAGGAGGGCGTCTTGTTCGGCTTTTTGGCCGGATTGCTGCAGGATTTGGCCACGGGGACTTTTTTCGGCGTAAACATTTTCAGTAAAATGGTAATCGGATACGGAACCGGGGCTTTTTCACGGCATTTCGTGAAGGAGCAGGTTTTTCTGCCGCTGCTTGCCGTCGTTGGGGCGAGCGTGGCGAATTATTTTATTATATTGATGTTTATGATGCTTCTGGGATACCGGTTCGACTGGATGGAGCAGGTTTCCGGCCTGCTTCTCCCGATGACGGCCTATAATGCTGTTTTTGCGTTTCCCGTGCATTTATGGACGAGGAAACTGGCTGAGCGTTTTCTTTCCAAGAAATGACGTCGGAAAGGAGACCGGGAGACTTCCGAGGCGGGGTAGCAGCGGATTATGATGAGCGAGTATGAAAATCGATTGAAGATATTGAGCGCCCTGATTATTTTAACGATTATGCTTTTGATTGCGCGGGCCGGCTATCTTCAAGTTTACCAAGGCGACGAGTATGTTCGGCGGGCCGACGGCAACAGGACGCGTCTGATTCCGACGATGGCTCCGCGCGGAACGTTTTTTGACAGGAACGGTTTGGGCGTGGTGGAGAACCGCCCGGGATTTACGGTGTCGCTGCTGCCTCTGACGGCGCCCATCAAGCCGGAAGTCGTGGAGCGGGTTTCCAAGCTCTTGCATGTGCCGCAGGAAGAAATCGAGGCGAAGATCGAGGCGCATACGGGCTACGAACCAATCCGCATCAAAAGCGACGTGGGGCCCGAGGCGCTGACGGTGATTGAGGAGCAGAGCGACCTTTACCCCGGCGTCATCATCGAAGTGCAGGCGGTTCGGGACTATCTGTTCAAAGAACAGGGCGCGCATATTTTGGGCTATGTCAGCGAAATCAGCGATATGGAGCTGGAGGAGCGGAAAAGCGAGGGCTACAAGACAGGAGATATCATCGGCCAATTCGGGCTGGAGCGCATTTATGACAAGGACTTGCGCGGAGTAAACGGCGGCGAATTGGTGGAGGTAGACGTCACCGGCAAGCCGGTGCAGATTTTAGGACAGAAAGATCCGCGATCGGGTTACGATTTCCATTTGACGATTGACTGGCGATTGCAGGCCGCGACGGAAAAGGCCGTGGACGATCAGCTGAACCTGATCGGGGCGAAAGCGGCTGCCGCGGTGGTGATGAATCCGCAGACAGGCGAGGTATTGGCTTTAGTCAGCCGCCCCGCGTTCGACCCGAATCTTTTCGTGCACGGCATATCGGAAACCAATTGGAAGAAGATCAACGAAAATCCCTTTGATCCATTGGGAAACAAAGCAATCACAGGCGAATACCCGCCCGGTTCCACGTTCAAGATCGTCACCGGTACCGCGGCTCTGTCCGAGGAGGTCGTGACGCCCACGGAACTGATCTTGGATACGGGCGTTTACTGGCTGGGCGAAAAAGGAAATGCGGGCGGCGAAGTTTTGGGCTGGCTGGATTTCACCAGCGCGCTGGCGCATTCGGATAACTACTATTTCTATGAAATGGGCTACCGTCTCGGCGTGGACAGGCTGGAGAAATATGCCAGGATGTTCGGGCTCGGGGAGAAGACGGGCATCAATCTTCCTTATGAAGCGGAAGGTCTTGCGCCGAGCCGTGCATACAAGGAGGAATATTTAGATGAAGAATGGTACGATTCCGAAACGGTGGACGCCGCTATCGGTCAGGGTTTCAATCTTGTGACGCCTTTGCAGGCTGCGATGGTCATGGGGGAAATCGCAGCAAACGGGCAAAGGTATCAGCCGTATCTGGTGAGCAAGGTCGTCGACGCCGAGGGTACCGTCGTCAAGGAGTATAAGCCGAAGCTGCTTTCCACGCTGGACGTCCCTCCGGACGTAATCAAGCTGGTGCAGCAAGGTCTTCGCGACGTTACGAAGGAAGGTACAGCGGCCGGGGTGTTCGGCGCGTATTTCCCGGTGGATATCGCCGGAAAGACGGGTACGGCGGAAAATCCGCAAGGCGCGGATCACGGATGGTTCGTGGCTTACGGTCCTTTCAATAATCCGAATATCGTCGTTTCGGTGATCGTGGAGAACGGCGGCTTCGGCTCGCAGTCAGCGGTGCCTATCGGGAAAAAGATTCTTGAGGCCGCTTTCAGTCTTGCGGGACTGATGTAGGGCTGAATTTGATCTCGCGGCGATAAAATGTTCGGCAGGATTTTTGCCATGCGCGTCAAATTGTATTATAATGTAAATGTTTTTCTGTTTAGGTGAAGTGGGGTAGCCATGAGTGGGGAAATTGTAAAACTGAAAGGAAGCAAGCAAGGGCTTCAGCTTGTGTTTGCGCCCGACGCCGACTTTGATGCGATCAAGGACGACATTCGAAACAAGCTGGAGGCGGGGTCCCGTTTCTTTCGCAGGGGAACGGTAATACAGATTGCTCCGGGCACTTTGTCCGGGCCGAATGAAGCCGCCTTGCGGAAGCTTTTTCATCAGCACGGCGTTTTGTTTCGGGTAGAAGATCCGAAGGCAGCGGCGCCAAAACCCGCGCCCAAGAAAGCGGCTCCTCCGCCGCCTCCGCAAGAGGCTCCGAAGAAGAAAGAGCCGGCTCCTGCCCCGGAGGCTGTTTCGCCCCCGGAAGAAAAAAAGATGCTTGTCATTAACCGTACGGTGCGCGGCGGGCAGGAGATACAGACGCAAGGCTCCGTAATGATTTGCGGAAACGTCAATCCGGGCGCTCAGATTATCGCGGGCGGAAGTATTGATATTCGCGGAACATGCAAAGGAATGGTGCATGCGGGCGCCTATGGGGACGCGACCGCATTCATCGTGGCTGACCGGCTGATGCCGACACAAATACGGATTGCAGATCGGATTGCGCAGCCGCCGGAACAGATGGAAAAGCCGACGGTGGCCGAGCGGGCGTCAATTGTTGACGGAAAAATCGTGATTGAACCGATAGAAAGGTAGGAAGTAGAAGTTATGAGCGAAGTTATTGTAATTACCTCGGGCAAAGGCGGCGTCGGCAAGACGACGACCACGGCGAATTTGGGGGTAGGGCTCGCGATTCGCGGAAAGAAAGTCGTCTTGATTGACACGGACACCGGACTTCGAAATCTCGACCTGCTTTTGGGGTTGGAGCGCCGCATTGTCTATACGCTGGTGGATGTGGTGCAGAAGCGCGTGAATTACGGGCAGGCGTTGGTCCGCCATAAAAAATACACGAATCTGTTTTTGCTTCCGACTTCTCAGGTAGCCGACAAGACGGCAATCGAGCCAGAACAGATGCAGGAACTCGTCGAGACGATGAAGAGCGAGTTCGACTACATTTTGATCGACTGTCCGGCGGGTATCGAGCAGGGCTTTGAGACTGCTGTCATTGGCGCGGACTGGGCTATCGTGGTCACGAACCCGGAGATTGCCGCCGTGCGCGACGCGGACAAGATTATCGGGAAGCTGCAGGCGGCGAACAAGGAAATCAAGCTGGTGGTCAACCGCATTCGTCCGCAAATGGTCAAGGACGGCACGATGCTGGACATGACCTCCATCGACGACATACTCCGCATCCCCTGCATCGGCCAGGTGCCCGATGACGAAAAAGTCGTCGACTCCGCCAACCGGGGCATTCCCGTAGTCGAATGGGAAGACTCGGAGGCGGGCCAGGCTTACCGCAACATCGTCCGGCGCATCTGCGGCGAGGAGGTCCCCTTCCAGACCTTCGAGACGGACGGGTGGTTCACCCGGCTCCGCAAAAAGCTCTTCAAGCACTAAGGAGGGACCGAAATGCTCGACGCACTGAAGAAATTATTTGGCGGCAGCTCCCCCAGCGGCCGGTCCTCCGACGTGGCGGCAAGGCGCCTGAAGTTCGTTCTCCTGAACGACCGCGCCAACATCTCGCCGGAGATCATGGACCGCATCAAGAACGACATCATCCACGTCATCGCCCGCTATATGGACATCGACACCCAGGCCATGGAAATCCGGCTGGAAAACGACGCCAACTCCGTCGCCCTGGTGGCGAACATTCCCGTGAGCAGCATGAAGGGCCACGGAGTAAAGCTGAAAAAGCGTTGATACGAACGGCTTCGCGCTCCGGCAGCGCGGAGCCGCCTTTTTTGCTCCCGGAAAAGACTTTCCCAAACCGGGCGCCATCTGTTATAATGGAAGGTATAATGAACCGCATCCGCAAATCGAAACCGTTTAGGAGGAAAAGACATGGAATCAATGATCCGCGACAGCAAGCTGGCCCCGTCGGGGCGTGACAAAATCGCCTGGGTGAAGAACTTCATGCCGGTGCTCCGGAAAATCGAGGAGGACTTCTCGAAGACGAAGCCCTTCGCCGGGCAGCGCCTGGTCATGACCATCCACCTCGAGGCCAAGACCGCCTATCTGGCGCAGGTGATGAAAAACGCCGGCGCCGAGGTGGCCGTCACCGGCAGCAACCCGCTTTCCACCCAGGACGACGTGGCGGCGGCGCTGGCGGAGAGCGGCGTCAACGTCTTCGCCTGGCACGGCTGCACCGACGAGGAGTACAACACCTTCCTCGACAAGGCCCTTGACATCAGGCCCACCATCATCATCGACGACGGCGGCGACCTCGTCTCCATGCTCCACACCAGCCGCCGCGAGCTGCTGCCGGGCCTCCTCGGCGGCTCCGAGGAAACGACCACCGGCGTCCACCGCCTGCGGTCCCTGGCCGCGAAAAACGAGCTGGAATTCCCGATGATCGCCGCCAACGACGCCTATTGCAAATACCTCTTCGACAACCGTTACGGCACCGGCCAGTCCACCTGGGACGGCATCATGCGGACGACGAACCTCGTCATCGCCGGCAAGACCGTCGTCATCGCCGGCTACGGCTGGTGCGGCAAGGGTGTCGCGATGCGCGCCAAGGGATTCGG
>JAEERZ010000088.1 GCA_016286075.1 Selenomonadaceae bacterium | reverse complement strand
TGCGCTATATGGTCTTCCGCAAGGACTATACCGACAACAAAGAACACGAACTGGAAATCACGGACGCGCACAAGCGTTACCGCGTCGGCGCGGGCATCAATACCCGCGACTACGCCGAACGCGTTCCGCTTCTGATTGACGCTGGCGCCGACGCGCTCTGCATCGACTCCTCGGAAGGCTACTCCGAATGGCAGCGCATCACCCTCGATTACATCCATAAAAAATACGGCCCGGAAGTCAAAGTCGGCGCGGGCAACGTCGTCGACGCCGAAGGCTTCCGCTTCCTCGCCGAGGCGGGCGCGGACTTTGTAAAAGTCGGCATCGGCGGCGGCTCCATCTGCATCACCCGTGAGACGAAAGGCATCGGACGCGGGCAGGCGACGGCGCTCATCGACGTCTGCAAGGCCCGTGACGAATATTTCAAGGAGACGGGCGTTTACGTCCCCGTCTGCTCCGACGGCGGCATCGTCCACGACTACCATATCACGCTGGCCCTCGCCATGGGCGCGGACTTCCTGATGCTGGGCCGTTACTTCTCCCGCTTCGACGAAAGCCCCACGGACAAGGTGAAGATCAACGGCACCTTCTACAAAGAGTATTGGGGCGAAGGCTCGAACCGCGCGCGCAACTGGCAGCGCTACGACCTCGGCGGCGACCGCAAGCTCTCCTTCGAGGAAGGCGTCGATTCCTACGTTCCTTACGCCGGCCCGCTGCATGACAACGTGGGCATCACCCTGTCGAAGGTTCGCTCCACCATGTGCAACTGCGGCGCGCTGAGCATCAAAGAATTGCAGGAGAAAGCGAAACTCACCCTCGTCTCCTCGGTCAGCATCGTCGAAGGCGGCTCCCACGACGTAATTTTGAAAGACAAATTCTCGCCGAGATAAAACAGGCAGACAAAATCCCCTGCGGAATTCCGTTCGGAAAATCCGCAGGGGATTTTTTTGCATTATCAAATTTCTGTGGTAGGAAAGTAGGAAAATCCAACTTTCCTACTTTCTTACTTCAAAAATTTGATGTTTCTTTTAAGGGTATCTCTAAAAACGAAACCCTCGGAAAAGCGCAACTGCTTCCCGAGGGTTTCGTTTGTTCACACGCCTCTTGCATCCGGCGGCCAGATATATTTATGGAGCTGGAGCTGCAAGCGCCAGTTTTTATACCGCGCGCTTTTCATGTATTCGACGATCTCCTTCGCCTCAATCTTCCCGAATACCGGAGAAAGATAAACGGGACAGCGCGGCTCGTATTTCTCGCAGACTTCCTGCGCCCTCCGCAAATCCTCCCTATCCCCGACGACGAATTTCAGCACGTCCTGCGAACGCAGGGTTTGAAAATTTTTCTCCAGCATGGACGATTCCATGCCCGAGGACGGGCATTTATAGTCCAGCGTAAAAAATACCCACGGATATTCATGATACGGCGTGACGTCCACGCTGCCGTTCGTTTCGATATTAACCTCATGTCCCTGCAGGCGCTCCAAAAGAGCGTGAATATCTTGGAGCAGCGGTTCTCCGCCGGTAACGGTGACGTTTTCCCAGCCCTCGACCGCCTCGGCAATTTCGTCTATGCGCATGAGCTGACCGTCTGTAAATGCGTATTCCGTATCGCAATAGGAGCAACGAAGATTACAGCCGGCAAGACGGATAAACGCCGCAAGTTTCCCGGCGCGTTTCCCCTCGCCGTCAATGCTGAAAAAGATTTCGTTGACCGACAGTTCATTTTGCATAAACGGCAACGTTCCCTTCGCTTTCCTGCACGGAAACCTCCACGCAATGCGGAATTCTTTGGCAGAGCCAATAGGCGATATTCTCCGCCGTCGGATTGACGGGATTGCCTGTGCGGCCTTCGTTCAGAACCTCGTTGATGCTCGCGTGGTCCAGCCGGTTCACGATTTCCTTGACCTTCGTGAAATCGACGACCATGCCGTTCTCATCCAGCGTCTCGGACTGGCACTTGATGATGATGATCCAGTTGTGGCCGTGCCAAAGTTGGCATTTGCTCTCATAGGGAAGCGACAGCTGGTGCGCACCCGAGATTTCAATACGTTTTGTGACTGTAAACATTTTATCCCTCCATTGCCGGATCGCCGACGCCGTTCGCCGCAAAGGCCTTCGCCCTGTCAATGCAGGTCCCGCATTTTCCGCAGGGCTTTTCTTTTCCCTCATAGCAGCTCCACGTAAACCGATACGGCGCGCCCAAGTCCAGCCCGACGGCAACGACGTCCGCCTTTGTCTTATGGATAAACGGCGCCTCCAATGTGCAGACATGACCGCTTCCTTCGTAAATCGCCGTTCTCATGGCCTCGAAAAATTCCGGCGTGCAGTCCGGGTATGCGCTGCCCGCCGCGTCGTCGGCATGAGCCCCGTAAAAGACCGTTTCCGCGCCGACGCTGACCGCCGTCGCCGCCGCAAAGGAAAGAAACACTCCGTTGCGGAACGGGACATAGGTATCGACGGTTCCCGAACCGCCCCGCTCGGCCAGCTGCTCGGCATAGGATTGCAGCGGAATGGATTTGTCGCTGGCCGCCAAAAGGGACGAGTCGCTGAACGCAAACGCCGCCGACAAGTCCTGCTCTATATGCCGGACGCCGTAAAAATCGGCCACTTTTCTCGCCGCTTCGATTTCCCTGTCGTGCTTCTGTCCATAATAGGAGGTCAGCGCGAGCACTTGATCCGCTCCGTATTTTTTTATCGCCAACGCAAGGCACGTCGTGGAATCGACGCCCCCGCTCAATAAGACAACCGCTTTCATCCCGCCAAACCTCCTGCTTTTGCCCAAGGCGAAATCATCCTGTATTCCCTGCGCATCAAACGGCCTTTCCCGTCACCAGCGCGACGCTTTCAACATGCGAAGTCATCGGGAACATATCCACAGGCTGGATTTTCTCCGTCCGGTAGCCAAGATCGTCGAGAATCGCCAAGTCCCGGCCCAGCGTGGCGGGATTGCAGGAGACGTAAACGATGCGCTTCGGCTGCATACGGGCAAAGGTCTCCAGCACGACGGGCGTACAGCCTGCCCGCGGCGGGTCGGTGACGATGACGTCCGGGCGCACGCCGTTACGATAGAGGCGCGGCATAACCTCCGCCGCGTCCCCGACGATAAATTCCGCGTTTTGGATGCGGTTCGCCCGGGCGTTGTTCTTTGCGTCGCGGACAGCCGGGGATACTACTTCGATTCCGTAAGCTTTGCGCGCTTTCCGCGCGAGAAAGAGCGTTATCGTTCCCGTGCCGCAATAGGCGTCAATGACCGTTTCCCCGCCTCCGAGGCCCGCGTATTCCAACGCCTTTCCGTACAATACCGTCGCCTGCGCCGTATTGACCTGAAAAAACGACCGGGGCGAGACCTGAAAGGAAAGCGGCCCTATCGAGTCGCGAATGGCGCTCTTCCCCCATAAAAGCTTCGTCTCCCGTCCCAGGATTACGTTGTTCCGATACGTTTGGATATTCTGATGCACGCTGACCAGCTTCGGTACCCGCGACCGCAGGAATTTCACGATTTCCTTGGCCTGCGGCAATTCTTTTTTCGCCGTCACCAGCACCGCCATGACGTCCCCGTTGGCGCCCACGCGGCCGACGATATGCCGCAGCATTCCCGTATGGCGGTCCTCGTCGTACACGGAAACGCCGAAACGCCGCACGGCCTCCCGCATGGCGTTCATCAGATCGTTATTCGCCTGGTGCTGGATATAACACTTTTCCGTATCTACGATGCTGTGGCTCCCCTGTGAAAAGCAGCCGATCACGGGTGTCCCTTTGATCCGGCCCACCGGGAACTGCATTTTGTTCCGATAGCCCCACGGCTCGCCGCCGATGGCCGCAAACACCTTGACGCCGTCCAGCTTTCCGATATGACGCACGGCGTCTTCCACCTGCCGCTGCTTTTCCCGAAGCTGCGCTTCATAAGACAAATGCTGAAGCTGACAGCCGCCGCATACGTCGTACACCGGGCAAATCGGCTCCGTCCGGTCGGGGCTCGCCTGCCGGACTTCCGTCAACGTCGCCGCCGCGTAATTCTTTTTCACCGTATCTATCCGCGCCAGCACTTTTTCTCCCGGCAACGCGCCCGGCACGAATACGGTGAAACCCTCCGCCCGGGCGACCCCCTCGGCATGGCTCCCCAACCGCTCAATCAAAAGCTCGCACGTTTCGCCTGCACGCACGGGAATCCCTTTTGTCACGCTGTTTCCTCCATCTTAAGAATGCGGGGCCGCCGCACTGGACAGCCCCGCATGTATCAGCCCTGTTTGTTATTCAAGAAATCCACTTTTTCCAACAACTCGGACGGCTGCGACAGCAAAATCTTCGCTCCGTTTTCCAGAAGCTCGTCCTTCTCCCGGAAGCCCCAAAGCACGCCTATGGGAAGCGCTTTCGCGTTTACCGCCGTTTGCATGTCGACGCCGGAATCCCCTAAATAAACCGTTTCCTCCGGTCTGACGTTCATTTTCTCCAATACGATATTCACATGGGCCGGATCCGGCTTACGCGGCACGCCCGGCCGGTCGCCCTCGTATGCGTCGAAAATATCGGCGGGAAAATACTTGCGGATCAAAGCCTCCGCCGCCGAAATATGCTTGTTCGTGCAGACCGCCATCCGTACGCCCCGCGCTTTCAGCTCCGAAAGCATCTCGGCTATCCCCGCATAAGGTTTTGTCTTCGCCGTCAGGCGCTTTTCGTATATCGCTTTATACCGGGCCAACGCTTCGTCAATCTCTTCCGCCGACTTTCCCGGCAGAATGCGTTCCATCAGTTTTCGGGACCCGTTTCCGACGAAGTACCGAAAGGCCGGCTCCGGATGCGGCGGCATCCCGTAAGACGCCAACAGCTCGTTTCCGCTGTCCGCCAAATCCGACAGGGTATTCAAAAGAGTTCCGTCGAGATCGAACACCGCAGCCCGATATGCCATCGTCTGTATCTCTCCCATCCAGGCGCGTCACATCGTCCCGCGCGTCATGCGGCGCGACATTGTCTCAGCCTCCTGCTCCAGCGTACGCGCTTCTTTCAATATCTCGTTCGCTTTCTGAATATCCACGGCCTTCTTCGTCTCCAACCACTCCGCATAGCTGATTGCGTAAGAAATCCTCATATCGCAGATGCGAAGCCGCAAACGATGCAGCGTCTGCGCCGCCGTCGGAGGCTCCACCGCCTCCAGCTCCGAACGGCGAAGCTGCCAGTCCGGCAGAATCTCGTCGACCATCACCGCCCGCATCTGACGGCGCACGTTCATATCTCCCATGCTGCCGCTGTGCAGGATATCCACTAATTTCTTGTCCGCCGCGCCGACCTTGTCCTCATGCGCCCGGATAATGTCCTCCGTCTTCTTCAGATACGCGCGGAACTGTTCTTTTCTCGCCTTCGTGACAAAAGCGACAAAATCGCGGAAATTGGAAAGCTCCGCCGCTTTCCATACGCCGTCCTGGCCCTTCTCGAATCGAATCTGCAACACGAACTCTTCCGCAGCTTCTTTCTGGTATATCCGCAGCCCCAGCGTCGCCCTGCCGTCGTCCGCGTTCTTTTCCAACCCTTCCTTGCCGCGAATTTCCGACTGGTAAAAACCGGCCTTGTCGATAATCAAATGCACGTCGGGGCTGACGTTTCCCCACTCGCCCGTCCGCACATAATCACGAATCGCATTTTCAAAGCTCTTGGAAACGGACGCCTTGAAAATCTGGGCGAAACCCGATACTGCGCTGCGCGCCTCCTCCGTCATAGCGCTGTCCGCATCCATGGCGGCTTCCAAAAACTCATTGCCCGCCGTTTCCGTCAACTTGCGCATATCGACGTAACGGTCAAACTTTGCTTCGTCGTGGGAAGCCACAGCTTCCTCAATCATGCGCACCGCGTATTCAGGCGTTTTCGTATAGTAACCGTGGTACCAAAGGGTTCCTCCGCCGACTATGACGACGATCGCCAAAAGAACGGCTGAAAAAACCTTCCATTTGCCACCAAGATTCATCCGCTTCATCCCTTCTCCAACCGAACGCTGCCCGCCTCATCAAGACCAAAAGGCTTCCTCTTCGTCATAACGTGCGGAATACGTCCTGATTTGACATCAGTTCCTCCAAAACGCCGTGATATTCCTTCCACTTTTCCAGCGCTTTTTGCCGCCGCTTGTCGATGCGGGCCAAATCCGCCGCTTTTTCTTCATCGGACAGCGACGCTGCCTTTTCCACGATCTTCTGTTTCTCGTCCATCGCACGAACGATATAGCCGTACTGCTGCTTCTTCAGCTTTGCCTGCCAAAAGATCATGTCGTAGTTTTCCATCTCCTGCGCGTCAAACCGCCGCAGGACTTCCTGTACCTGCGTATCCAACGCCAGCAGCTGCTTGTTCAGGTCGGTCTCGATAGCCGTGATTTTTTGGCCTACCTGCGTCCTTTCCTGACGGGAATTCCCGGCGGCTCTCACGCCTCTCGGCGGATCTTCGACCGATAAACGATCCGTCTTCAAAGGATCGTAATCTTCCTTGATCGTCGATTCATCCACGACCACTGTCACTTCGCGCTGCTTGGGCTTTGCTTCCGGTGCGGCGGCAGGCTTCGGCTTCTTCTGTGGTTTAGCAGCTTCTTTCTTCGGTTTGTAGACATCCGCTTCCGCTTGTTTCGCCGGCTCTTCAACATCCACCATCGTCATGTACGCGCCTCCGCCCATGACTAAAACCAGCATGAGCGCGCCCATAACCAATCCTGCGCGAATCATCGTGTCTTTCACGATAATGCTCAACACGATACAGGCAATAAACAACACGAGAAAGACAAATATTCCCGTAAAAACGAGCATTAACGGTATTCCTGCCGGGACTGCCATACGCCGCACCTCCTTTCTATAAGTATTCGTTCTCTTTTTTCGTATAGTTACCCCATTATTTTTAAGGCAATTATATATTCTTCCTGCGAAAAAATCAATAATTCCGCTAAATTTCATGAAAAAATCCTAAAAAAATCCTATAACCCCCGCTGAATAAGTCCCCCTTTGCTTCTCAAAAGCGCCGTTTTTTGCTACACTAAAGACAATAATCAATAAAAAGGAGCATATAACATGACAACCGTCGGCGTCATTGCGGAATACAATCCTTTCCATAACGGCCATCTTTTGCAGCTTCGCGAAATCCGCCGACGTTTTCCCGACGCCGGTATTATCGTCGCCATGAGCGGAAGCTTTACCCAGCGCGGAACTGTCGCCGTCCTTGATAAGTGGAGTCGGGCGGAAGCCGCCGTCCGGCACGGTGCGTCTCTCGTACTGGAGCTTCCCGTCGTTTTCGCGACACGCAGCGCGCAGTATTTCGCATCCGGAGGCGTCCGTCTTTTCGACCGCCTCGGCGTCGTCGATCTCCTGGCCTTCGGCTCGGAATGCGACAATCTTGCAAAATTGCAATCCATACGAAAAAAAATCGAGGCCGCCGAAAACGACGGCTTCAAGAATCGGCTCCGCGATGGCGGCTCCTATGCCGCTGCCCTAACGAAAACCGCCGCGCCCGACGACCTCGTTCGGCAGCCGAACGTCATTCTCGCTCTTGAATATCTGCGCGCCCTTTCCCATATCGACAGCCCTGTCGTTCCCCTTCCCCTGCCCCGGTTTAACGCAGGACATCATGAACAGCATCTCCCGGCGGTCGATACGGAAACCGCCGTCGCCAGCGCCTCGGCCATACGCGCCGCTCTCTCGGCTTTTTTGGCGGGAGCCGATAAATCCCTTGACGATGCGCTCCGCGTCGTTCCCGACGTTACAAAAGAAATGCTTCTTCAGGCAAAAGCGCACGGTTTCAACGATTCGTCGATGCTTTTCCGGCCTGTCCTTTCCCGCATTTTAGCCGATGAAACCAACGTCCTCCGTTCCATCGTCGGCGTCTCCGAAGGGCTCGAACATCGCCTGCGCCGCGCGGCGTTTTCTGCCCGCTCTTACGACGAGCTCATCGAAGCCGTCCAATCCAAACGTTACCCGCGGGCGCGCATCCGTCGCCTGCTGCTGCATCTCCTGCTTGGCCTGTCCGCAGACGACGCCGAATCCTTTAACGAGCAAGGTCCTCTCTACGCGCGCGTTCTCGCTTTCAACGACGATGGACGCCGGCTGCTCCGGAACATAAAAAAACGCGCGGAGATCCCGGTCGTTGCCAGAACGGCCCGTTTCCTCCCCATGCGCGCTTTGGAATCGGGGGGCCTGTCCCCCGCGCAAAAAATGCTTTCCTTCGATCTTCGCGCGACGGCCCTCGCCTCCCTGACTTCTATCCCCGTCGGCTGCCCTCCGGCAAACGCCGATTTTTCCGTATCGCCGATTTATTTAACGATATAGTGTAAAAGAAGAGCGGCTCCTCTCTCGGTCGAGAAGAGCCGCTCTTCTTTTTTATGCCTTGTTTTCTTTGCCCATCAGTTCGTCGTAGGAAAGCGCCCGCGTGTGCTGCGTATGGCTCC
>JAEERZ010000087.1 GCA_016286075.1 Selenomonadaceae bacterium | reverse complement strand
GAATAAATGTTGACCATCAGGGCCACCGTCGTGACCACGACGAGCATCATCGCCGTCAGCGGATCGATCAGCACGCCCATGCCGAGATCCATGTTCCCGATATGCGCCCAGACCGTCTTCATCACAAAGGGGGCCGCCATGACGAGGCGTTTCGTCAATACCGCGCCGACGACGCCCAGCGAGAGCAGGAAGCTGGCGCTTATGGCAGTAATGCCGATAATCGCAGAGATTTTTTTGTTATGCCGCGTTCCGAGCCCGATGACAATAAAAGCCAGCGCCGGAAGGAGCGGGATCAGCCATGCGTGATAAAGCGCAAAATCAATCATCCAAGCTCCCTCCTTACCCCTTCATTTCTCTCAATTCATCGACGTCGACCGAGCCATGGTCGCGATAGATACGGAACGCCAGCGCGACGCCCACGGCCACCTCGGACGCCGCCACCGCGACAGCGAATATCGCCATCAGCTGCCCCGAATAATCCGGAACCGGCATATAGTGGTTGAACGCTACGAGGTTGATATTGACCGCGTTCAGCATAAGTTCCACGCACATCAGCAGCGGAATCAGGCCCTTCTTCGTCAACAGCCCGAAAAGCCCGATGGCGAAAAGCAGCGCCGAAAAGAGCAGGAAATGATGAAGTCCGACGTGCGTCGCCAGCCGCACAAAATCCATGAGATTCATCATGACTCCTCCGCCCCCTTCGCCAAGAGAATCGCCCCGATCATAGCAATGAGGAGCAGGACGGCCGCCACTTCAAAAGGCAGCACATAATGGGAAAGCATCAGATCCGCCAATCCCGGCGCAGCGTCTCCCAAGGGCTGCGGCGCGGACTGGAACGGAGAAAGCACAGCCACCGCCGCCATACCTAAGAGGAACAGCCCGGACACGACAGCCGCGCCCGCATGCTGCCACAAGCCCCGCGACGGATTCGAATGAGCCATATCGTCGCGCCGCGTCAGCATGATGGCCATGACGATCAACACGGCAACCGCTCCGCCGTACACGAGGATCTGAACGGCTCCCATGAAATCCGCATCAATGGAAAGATACAGACAGGCGACGCAGATAAAGGTCGCCGTCAAAGAAAGAGCGCTGTGCACTACGTTTCGGAAAAATACGACGCCGCAGGCAAAAAGCAGCGCAAGCCCTGCAAACAGGAAGAACACGCCCGCGCCGATCAAGCTCGGCACTTCATAGGTCTCAGCCAGGGAAAACGCCCAGCCCACGAGACCGTGTACCTGCCCTAAAGCCTCGTTCATCAAGCGTCCCCTCCCGTCTTCTCGGCTTCGGCTTTCTCCGCCGCAGCCTTGGCTTCCGCCTCGGCCGCTTCTTTCGCCTTTGCCATAGCTTCATCAAAATACGCCCGTCCCTCGGCGGTGACAAGCTCGTCGTCCATATCCTCTTCATGCCAACTCGATATGGCGTAATTCTTGTCCCAGGAAAGCGCGTGCATATTGCACGCCTCCACGCAGAGATTGCAATACAGGCAGCGCCCGACAAGATGGACGTAGCTTTGCATGTGCCGCTTCTTTTTCGCGTCAGGCACAATTTTCAGCTTAATCGCCTGATTCGGACACGCTAACGAACACAACGAGCAGGCAATGCATTTTGTATGGTCGAGCACTAAATGGCCGCCGCGAAAGCGCTCCGTCATCGGCAGCTTTTCCTCGGGATAGCAGAAGGTCTCCTTCTTGCCCCAGAAATGCTTCCAAGTGACGCCCATGCCCGTCAAAAGGCCTTCCCCAAACATTCGGCTACCTCCCCGTTACATCCACTGCCGCGCGTAAATGCCCACGCCGGTAAAAATCACATTGACGAGAGCCAGCGGCAGCAGCACTTTCCAACTGAAAGCCAGCATCTGGTCGACACGCGTGCGCGGAAACGTCCAGCGGAACCACATGAACACAAACACCATTGCCAACACTTTGATACCGAACCAAACGATTCCCGGCA
This sequence comes from Selenomonadaceae bacterium, assembly GCA_016286075.1. Lineage (GTDB taxonomy): Bacteria > Bacillota > Negativicutes > Selenomonadales > Selenomonadaceae > RUG12372. The sequence goes on along the minus strand of JAEERZ010000087.1, from coordinate 6,471 downwards.
GGAACGGACCGTTCCAGCCTCCGAGGAAAAATACCGTCGTCAAGATCGAGACGGACAGAAGATTCGCATACTCGGCGAGGAAAAACAGCGCCCAACGCATACCGCTGTACTCGGCAAATGGCCCTGCGACAATCTCTGCCTCGCATTCCACGAGATCGAAGGGAACGCGGTTCGTCTCCGCCGTGGCGGAAATCACGAACACCACGAAGGCGATAGGCTGCATCAGGATGAACCAAAGCTGCTGGCTTTGCGCCTCCACGATGTCGCACATGCGCATGGAGCCGGAAAGCATCACGACGCCGAGCAGCGAAAAGACCATCGGAGCTTCATACGAAAGCATCTGCGCCACCGTGCGCATGCCGCCGATGAACGAGTATTTGCTGTTCGACGCGTAACCGCTGATCAAGAACGGCAGCACAGCCTGCGAAGAAATCGCCAGCATCAGGAAGATGCCTACATTCACGTCGGCCAGCGCCACGCCCTTGTCAAACGGGAAAAAGGCATAAATGAGCGCCGTGGGCACAAAGAGCAGCATCGGGCCGAGCGCCCACACCACCCGGTCGCACCCTTCCGGGATGATATCCTCTTTGCTCATCAGTTTCAGCATATCGGCTATGGGCTGCAACAGGCCGTAACGGCCGCCGACGCGATTCGGGCCGAGCCGCACCTGCATGAATGCGCAAACCTTGCGCTCCCCATAAGTAAAAACGATTGCCGCCACCGAGATGACGCCGAGAATCGCCCCAATGCCGACGCATTTCATCAGGAAGCTCGCCACAACCTCGTTGCCGAACACCAGCATAAAAAGGCCGTGCAGCGCGTCTGCCAACGTAGCGATCACGCCCTGCCCCATCATCGCATTCAAGAAATCCATCAGCAGTCCACCTCCCCCATCAGAGGATCAATGGCGGAGAACGCGGCGACGGAATCGCCGATCAACATTCCCCGGCACATATCGTCAAGTCCTTGCAGATTTATGAACGACGGACGGCGGATATGCACGCGGTACGGCTTCGTCGAACCGTCGCTGACGATGTAGAATCCCAGCTCTCCCCGCGTCCCTTCCGTCCGGCTGAACACCTCGCCTTTCGGCGGACGCAATACCTTCGGGAACTTCGCCATGATGTCGCCCTCGGGGAGTCCGTCCAGCGCCTGCCGGATAATTTTCGCGCTCTCGTAAATCTCATAATAGCGCACCCGGTAGCGATCCCAGTTGTCTCCGTTTTCCCCGACGGGAACGTCAAATTCGAATTTCGGATACACGCTGTAGCCGTCTACCTTGCGAATATCGAAGGGAATACCCACGGCGCGGATATTCGGTCCCGTCATGTTGTGGCTCAAGGCCTGCTCCTTCGTCATGCGCGAAGTTCCTTTGATACGGCACTGAAGTATCTCGTTCCCCGTCAAAATATCCTCGTATTCCTGCATGAACTCCGGCAGCACCTTCAAGAACTCGTCGCATTTCGCCGCGAACTCGGGCGGCAAATCGGCGCTGACGCCGCCGACGCGGATATAATGGAACGTCATTCGCGCCCCGCAAACGAGATCGAACAGGTCGAGTATTTTCTCCCTGTCGCGGAACGCGTAAATCATCCCCGTGACCGCCCCAAGGTCGTTGGCCAGCGAACCGATGAATACCAAATGGCTCGCGATTCGGTTCAGCTCCGCCACGATCACGCGAATATATTCCGCCCGCTCCGGCACTTCGATCTGCGCCAATTCCTCCACCGCGCGGCAATAACCCAAGTTATTGTTCATGGAAGAAACATAGTCGAGCCGGTCCGTATAAGGAACGCCCTGCACGTAAGTACGGGATTCCAGCAGTTTCTCAATGCCCCGGTGCAGATAGCCCATGCACGGAGTCGCTTTCAGGATGTTTTCGCCGTCAAGGTCGAGCCGCACCTGCAAAACGCCGTGAGTCGACGGATGCTGCGGCCCCATGCTCAGCGTATAGGTTTCCGTCTGCGGCATCTCATCGGCCCCCTTTTACGATCCGACGCACATGCGGCGGCATGATCTGTTTGTAATCCTTGCGAAGCGGATGCCCCTCGAAATCGTCGGCGAGCAAAATCCGACGCAAATCAGGATGTCCCGTAAAACCGATTCCCATGAGGTCGTAGACCTCGCGCTCCTCGAACTCCACGCCGGGAAAAACGCATGTCGCGGACGGAACCGTCGGCCGCTCATGGTCGAGCTTCACCTTGACCGTAATCCACGCGCCCGTATTCCAGTTAAAAAGATGATAAACCATCTCGAAATACGTCTCGTAATCCACCGACGTCAGGTTTTCAAGACGGGCGAAAGCGAACCGCTCGTCGCCCCGCAAAAACGAAAGAACCGCGACGAGCTCCGCCGCGGGTACATAAACCGCAGGCTGCGTCGCCTCGCTATCATATTCCACCGACGGGAATTTTTCCTTCAAGACCGCCAAAAGCGATGCGTCGATATAAGCTTTCATGCGTCCATCAACCTCGCCTTCCGTTCCTCTTCCACGCGCTCCGGATGCATGATCTTCTCGCGGAGCTTCAGCATCCCGTCAATCAGCGCCTCCGGCCTCGGCGGGCAGCCGGGAATATAAACGTCCACCGGCAGCACCTCATGGATGCCCGGCACCACCGAATAGGAATCCGCAAACGGGCCGCCGCCGATGGCGCAGCTTCCCATCGCAATCACATATTTCGGTTCCGGCATTTCCTCATACAGACGAATCAAAGGCGGCGCCATCTTCCAAGTCAGAGTCCCCGCCACGATCAAGAGATCGGCCTGCCTCGGGCACGGACGGAACACCTCGTAGCCGAAGCGGGAGAGGTCGAAACGGGCGGCCGCGCAGCTCATCATCTCGATAGCGCAGCAGGCAAGACCGGAGGAAAGCGGCCAAATGGAGTTCGCATGCGCCCACTTGAAAAGCTGGTCCACCTTCACGACGATCACATTATTTTTCAATACAGGAGGTACAATATCGATTACTTCCACGACAATGCCCCTTTCTTCCATGCGTATCCCAGGCCCACAGCCAGTATTCCGACAAATATGAACATCTCCGCCAGCGCGAAAAGGCCCAAGTGCCCGAAACGCACCGCCCACGGATAGAGGAAAATCGTTTCCACGTCAAATACGATAAAAATCAGCGCGTACAGGAAATAACCGACACGATACTGCACATACGTTTTGCCTACCGTATCGACGCCGCATTCATAGGGGATCCGTTTCTCCTTCGTCGGCCGCCTCGGCTGCAGCAAAAACGCCGGAATCAACGCCGACACCGGGAAAATCAGAGCTACCAACAAAAACAGTCCCAGCCCGCCATACTCGCCCATACTCTTCATTCCTTCCTATCCTGTATACAAAAAACACTGAACAAAAACAGCGGCTATCAGTGTTTCACACACGATAACCGCCGTTCCATAGCCCTAAAGGGCCTCTCTTTCCTACGCAAAACAAGCACCTCACGAAGTTGTATAGAAAATAGTATACAACTTAATTCGAGAGAATGCAACACTTTCATAAGTACATTCTTTCGCCTCCGGCAGATCTTCAAAATTTTAATATTCCTTTTATAATTTTCCAAAAGGGTTTTAAATATTTTTCTCGAAAATAAGATATAAATATAATGCGGCGCAAAGGAGATAATGCTATGAGGAAAAACGGTATCGCGCTGGCGGCGCTCGTCCTGTGCCTCGTTTGGTCGACGACAGTGATGGCTGCCTCCGTAACCGCAACAGGACAGGGTGCAACGGAACGAGACGCGCTGCACGCTGCGATGCGAGAAGCGATTGAACAAAGAATCGGCGTTCTCGTCGACAGCCGGACGTACGTGGAAAATTACCGCGTCATCCACGACCGCATTTACACGCATTCCGAAGGATACATCACCGGATACGACGTGCTGAAATCCGAATACAAAAACGGCTATTATGAGGTTACGATCCGCGCCGACGTCCGTGAGGAACTCTTAAACGCCGACCTGATGTCCTACCTGCAAAAGAAGGCCGTCATCCGCGCCAACATGCAGGATCCGCGCATCGGCGTCATCGTTGTCGACGGCAACGGCGACGAAAATCCTTCCGTCGAGAATTCCCTCATCACCGGGCTGCAAAAAAACGGTTTTTCCCGCATCGTGGACCTGACGCAGATTGAAGCATCGGTCAAGCAGCGCATCGCAAACGCTATTTTCGACGGCGATTACGGCTTGGAAGCCATCGGGTCCCATTTCAACGTCGACTATCTCGTCACCGGATACCTCGACCTGAATACCAACGGTATTCCCTTGATTGAAGATTATCCTTTCGTCGGTTCGCTGAATAACGTCGCCGTGAATCTTTCCGTGCGAATGCTGAACGCCAACACCGGCGAGATCGTTTACGCCGGCTCGGCGGACGGGCAGGCCTTCAACCTCGGGGCAAAGGCCATGCAGGAAGCGCTGAAAAAAGCCACGGCCCCCATCGTCAAGGAGCTTTCGAAATCGGCGCTCCAAAAGGCCGCCAACCCCGAACAGCATGTGACGATTCTCGTCACCAACAACAGGCTCGGCTCCATGAGCGACGCCTACGCGTTCATCAGCAACATTCCCGGAGTATCCGGCGTCTACACACGGACGAAACAGGCGGGCGTCATGCAAATCGACGTCGACTACCACGGCACCGCTTACGATCTCGCGCAGGCATTGGAACGCGAAGGCGTTACCATCCGCGAAATGACGTCCGAATACATCCGCATCTGAACAAAAGTTGTCATAAGCGCCATTGGCGTTCATGGAATAATGAAACTATATTGAGGAGGAAATCATCATGAAACGAACGATTTTAGGATTGCTGACGGCATGCCTGCTTCTGATGTGCAGCGTCGCAATGGCGGCGGGCGCGGACTTCGAGATGAACCGCGTCGAGGCCGACGGCTTCGGGCTTCCCCCCGCATACGCGGTCAGCGAGGCGCAAGCCCGCCTCATGGCGCGGCGCGCGGCCATCGCCGACGCCCAGCGAAACCTTGCCGAACAAATCGCGGGCGTGCAGGTCGATTCCGAAACCACCGTACAGAATCTGCAGGTTGCCAGCGACGTGGTAAAGACCCGCGTCTCCGCGCTGCTGAAAGGCGCGAAGATCATCTCCGAATCTGCTGAGGACGGCGCGTATCATGTCGTCATGGCGCTCCCGCTTTACGGCGTGAACAACTCCCTCGCCTCGGCCGTGCTTCCGCAAATTTCGCGCCGTGAATCCTTCCCGGCAACCATCGCGCCGGAACCGGACGAGCCGCTTTACACCCCGACGCAGCCGGAAACCACTACGGTCACGACCACGACGACCCGCACCACGACCATCACGAACCGTCAGAGCGGCACCTACACAGGCGTCATCATCGACTGCACCGGGCTCGGCCTTCGCTCCGCCATGTCTCCGGTCATCAAGACCACGGCCGGCGAACCGATTTACGGCTACAAAAACCTTGACTCGAAAAAAGTCATCAAGAACGGCATGGCCGGCTACTCGAACGGCTTCGGCGGAAACGTCAGCCGCGCGGGCTCCAATCCGCTCGTAGTAAAAGCCGTCGGCGTGGACCACTATTTCAACCCTGTCGTCAACGTAGCCGACGCGAAGATCATCCTTGAGGAAAACGGATATACCCACTTCCTCGATAATTGCGCGGTCGTGTTCATTAAATAACGAACCATACAAAAAACAGGGACGGAATGATAAGCGTCAATCTTATCTTCCGTCCCTGTTTTCTTGTCTGTATCATTATGATTTCCGCGCATTCTCCCGCCATGCAGCGACGAGCTCCGCCGCCGCTTTTTCAGGGTCTCTCGCCCCTGCTACGGCGCTGACCACGAAAAAGCCGCCCACGCCCGTCTTTGCCAGCGCAGGAATATCCGCCAGCTTTACGCCGCCTCCGACGACTACGGGAATCTTGCTTGTCTCTGCCAGTTCTTTTATCTCCGCAAAGGTCCGCGTAATGATATTTCCGTTGGCGTCAAGACCGCAGTCGGGCTTTGTCGCCGTTTCGTGGAGCGGCCCAGCGCCAAAGTAATCAATGCCGCCTGTATCGGTTTCCCGCACATAAGAGATGAGCTCATCGGTTCGCGCAGAAAGGCCGACGACGGCCTCTTCTCCTAAATAAGCGCGGCAAATTTCCGGCGGAACGTCCGACTGTCCGACGTGAACGCCGTCCGCCTTGATTCCCATTTTTCGCGCCGCCAGCACCACGTCGAGACGATCGTCTGCCAAAAGCGCCACGCGCTCCGACGCGCCCGCCGCCGCGATTTCCTCCGCCGCCTCACGGAGCAGCTCGATCATCTCCCGGGCGCTCGCTTCTTTCGAGCGAATCTGCACGCAGGTAAATCCCGCATGCAGCGCCGCCCGGATGATTTCGCGCACGGGACGCCCCCCGGTATTTTCCGGCCCGACGACAAGATAGGCCGAGATATCCAGCGCTTCGCGCATGGTCCTCCCCGTCATTTGCCGCCCTCCAAAATCTTTT
>JAEERZ010000086.1 GCA_016286075.1 Selenomonadaceae bacterium | reverse complement strand
AAGTTCATTTCGCAAAGGAGGCCGGAACATGAAGGAGTACACTTTCCATTACGGGCGGGGGACGAAGAAGTTTTCCGTGGACGAGAGTCGGGTGCTGAAGGTCATCGAGATGCCGAAGCAGCCGCTTTTGACCGATATCAAGGCTGCGGTGCTGGACGCGATCGAGCATCCCATCGGGACGCCGCCGCTGTCAAAAATCATAAAACCCGGCGACACCGTCACGTTCATTTGCAACGATCCGACGCGCGTCGCGAACAGCTTCGACTTCATGCCGGTGCTTGTGAACGAGATGAACCGGCTCGGCGTCCCCGACGAGAATATGCAGATCGTGTTCTCCCTCGGCACGCATCGCTTGATGACCGAGGAGGAAATGAAAGAGGGCGTGGGCGAGGAGGTTGCGTCGCGGCTCAAGATGTACAACAGCGACTGCAACATCCCCGAGGATTTCGAGTATTTCGGCACGACGAGCTTCTTTACGCCGGTGCTGATCAACAAGCGCATCTGCCACAGCGACCATGTGATCCTGACGGGCACCATCGTCCACCACTATTTCAGCGGCTACGGCGGCGGGCGCAAGGCGGTCCTGCCGGGCTGCGCGGCGATGGAGACGGTGCGGCACAACCACAGCTTCATGATGGACCCGCGGGCGGGGCTCGGCAAAGCGGCGGGCAATCCCGTCTATGACGACCAGCTCGAAGGCGTGGCGCTTTGGGCGAAGGGACGCAGCGTGTTCCTGTTCAACGCGGTGCTCGACGCTGAGCATCGGTTCCTGAAGATGTTCGCCGGCGACTATGTGAAGGCGCACATCGAGGCCTGCAAGTTCGTGGATGCGACCTACGGCGTGCCAATCGAGAAGGAAGCCGACGTGGTCATCGTGAGCTGCGGCGGCTATCCGAAAGACATCAACGTCTATCAGATGCAGAAAACGATGGATAACGCGTCTCTCGCGGTGCGCGAGGGCGGCGTCGTAGTACTGCTGGCCGAGTGCGAGGAGGGCAGCGGCAGCAAGGTGCTTGAGGAAACCTGCAAGCGGCTCGGCTCGCCGGAGGCCATCGAGGAGGAGCTGAAAAAGCGTTTCGTGATTGGCGCGAACAAGGCCTACGCGGTTACGCGGCTGATGAAGAAGGCGAAGTTCATCCTCGTGACGGCGCTGGACAAGCAGCTGGCGAAAGATATGCTGTTCACCGCGGCGGTGGACTAGGTGGACGAGGCGCTGAAACTGGCCGAACAGTATGTGGGCAAGGATTACACCATGACGCTGATGCCCACTGGCAGCTTGACGGTGCCGCTGTATAAGGGTTAATAGATTAGTATTTCACAAAACAGACAGCAAAAAGAACGCGTGCAGCGGAGTAATCCGCGCACGCGTTCTTTGTCTTGTGAGTAGAATAGAAAACCTTATCTGCTGTTATTGCTTGACGCTGTTCAGCAGGGCGTCGAGTTCCGCTCCCAGCGAGTTGAAATCTTGCTGCAGCCAGTTCTCCCAAATGACTTTCGCTACGCGGGAGGTAAGCTCTTCAGGAAGGAAGGGTTTCCGGATGTAATCTTTCACGCCGTAGGAACTGGCTTTGACAACTGTCTCGCGGTCGGCGGCAGCCGTCAGCATGATGACCGGCGTATTTTTCAGCTTTTCGTTGGAACGGATAAACTGAAGCGTTTTAATTCCATCCCAGACGGGCATCGACACGTCGAGAAGCACGAGGTGCACAGTCTGGTTCTGCATCAGCTCGTATCCGCGCATGCCGGATTCTGCAGTCAAAACTTGGTAGGTAAAATTCTTTTTCAGGATCATTTCCGCCATTTGGCGATTGATTTCGTCGTCGTCGATAACCAATACCGTAATGTTTTTGTCTTCAAGTATCATGGTTTTCGTTCAGCCACCTTTCCGCATCATTTGCCAGTTTATTATAGAGAGTCATGGTTCTCTCGTGCTGCGACCGGATGAACCAGGCCGCTTCCTCTTTTTCTTCGTTGCTGGAGTCTTCCGCATAGCAGCATTTGCCTGCCAGCTCCAGCTCCTTTGCGGCGTCGGAAAGCTTCTGCCCGCCGATGATCATCGCCGTAGACTTCAGCGCGTGAAGCATCGTGGCGTAATTCGGCCAGTCTTTCGCGACGAGATGCGCCATCATCTGATTTTGTTTTTCGGGGCGCAGTTTGACGAACATGCCGAGCACGGTCTTGTACATATCCATCATACCGCCATTATACTTCATCCCCTGCTCGATGTCGAGGTCGCCCGTGTCCGGCGCCTGTGCGTCGTCTGCAGCGTTTTCCGCGAAGGGAGCCGACGCGCCCTGATGGGCTCTGGCAACCTCTTCGGCGGTGGGGCCGGGCTGCAGCTTGCTTTGCGGCAGATACGTCATCAGCGTCTTTTCCAGCAGCTGGCTGTCGATTGGTTTTGACAGGTACGCGACGAAGCCCTCTTTCAGGAATGCTTCTTTCGCGCCTGATATGGCGTTGGCAGTCAGCATGATGAAGGGGACGTCTTTCGCGTTAGGCAGCGTCGCTGCCTTGTGAAGAGTTTCCACGCCGTCCATGCCCGGCATCATGTGGTCGAGCAGGACTAAATCATAGGTTCTTTCTTTGAGGCGTTCGAGGCATTCCGTTCCGCTTAGGCAGGTGTCGATATGGATTTTCGTTTCCTTCAGCAGCCCTTTGACGACCAGGAGATTCATCTCGTTATCGTCCACCACGAGAATATCGGCAGTGGGGGCGGTAAAGGACGGCACATATTGGGCCGTTTGGAATGCGGTCTCGTTTATGCGTTCCGCCAGATTGCCGATGGGGGAGTCCTCCACGATCGTCTGCGGCAGAATGACCGTAAAGGTCGAGCCCTCGCCGTAAACGCTTTTCAGGCTGATCTGGCCGCCCATCATGTTGAGCAGCCTGTGGGAAATGGCAAGGCCGAGGCCCGTTCCTTCGATACTGCGGTTCTTATCCTGATCCAGCCGCTCGAAATCATTGAACAGCTTTTTCTGGTCTTCTTCCTTGATGCCGATGCCGGTGTCGTTGACGACGAAAGAGAGATAGACGTGGTTTTCCTCCCTGCGCTCGTTGAACACATAGAAATTGATCTCGCCCACAGGCGTGTATTTGACCGCGTTTGTCAGGAGGTTGATGATGACCTGCTGGATGCGCATCATATCGCCCATCAATACATTCGGCAGATCCTCGTCGATATGGAGCGTAAAGTCCAGTCCCTTTTCCTCGGCCTGGGGGCGGACCATCGCCACGGCGTTTTTCAAGAGCCGGGAAAGCTGATACTCGCTTTCGACGATTTCCAATTTTCCCGATTCTATTTTCGAGAAGTCGAGAATGTCGTTGATGATGGATAAAAGCGCTTCGCCCGCTCGGGAAATGCTCTGTGCGTAGTTGCGGATGGAAGGCGTTTCCACCTCGCGCAGGATCATTTCGTTCATGCCGAGGATCGAGTTGATCGGCGTGCGGATCTCGTGGCTCATGTTGGCGAGGAACGCGCTCTTCGCCTGGTTTGCCCGGTCGGAAACTTCCTTTTCGCGGCGCAGGGCGTCGCTTTCTTCGGCTTTCAACTGCACGGTGAAGAGATAGACGCTGATGATGGCCAGCAAAAAGAGAAGGAAACTTCCCGCGCGCAGGATCCAGATATAGATACGGGAAATGTCGCCCGCCACCGCTTCCCATGGGACGAAGCCGCGAAGGGAGCAGTTCGATTCGGGCAGATCGGCGCCGAACAGGAAAAACCGGCCTTGAGCGCTTTCCGTGTAAATCGCTGCCGAGAGGGCTCTGTCGAGACGGGAACGGATTTCAGCGAACCCTCTTTGCACCGAGGGATCGGAGAAGACGAGGTCCTTTTCGCTCGGGTTCTTTTTGTAGGGAACGATGGCCTGCCCTTCGCGCGCCATCAGGACAAAGTGGAAATTGGAATTGTAATCGGAAAGGCCGAAATGCTGCTGGACCAGTTTGTCGTCATAGAGCCGCCAGAGGATGCCGCGCACGTTATCCCCGGAGAGAATCGGCACCGCGATGAGGAGTCCCTGCCCATAAGCGAAATCCACCACGTCCTCGCCTCGGATGGCAGAGGGGAGACGCGGAAAAACATGCACAGGGAGTTTTGCGCCGAGCACATATTTGCCTTCGACGGAGAGGACGCCTGCGGAGCCGCCGTGGCCCGAAGGCGCGTTGATCGAGTTCAGTATTTCCTCGCTTCGGTCCGGTTTTGCCTGCATATATTCCGCCGCATAATGCAAGACGCTCAGCTCCCTTTGGAACTGGGTTTCGGCGAGATGCGCTATATCTTCCGTCTGACGTGCGACCATCTGCTCCATCGTCATATTCAGAAGATGATTGATCTTGTGCTGAATGAAAATCGCGCAAACGCCCAGCCCGACCACGAGGATGAGGAATTCGGCGGCAACCTTCAGGAGCGAGGAATACGGGCGGTTAGATTCATTTGCCAAGGAATTCCACCCCCTCCGCAAACCAATCCATGCGCGTTATCATCGCATCGTCCCGGAGCACCTCTCCGTCGCCGACGCGCAGCCTGCCCGTCGTGTCGCGGATCGGGCCTTTGAAAACCGGGCGGCCATGATCCAACTCGCGGCGCAGGCGAACGACGAAATAGCCTGTCAGATATTCGATGCGGTCCGGTACGTCGGAAAGCCAGACCGCGCCATCCTCGATGCCGATCCAGCGGGTTTTGATCTTGTTCAGGTCTCCCTTCAGATAGTGATCGATGATGGCCCGATAATAAATGTCCCAGCGGCAGACCACGGAACCGAGAGAATGCTCGGGCATATCTGCCTGTCGGACCTGATAACCGATATAATCCACGCCTAAATCGGATGCGGCTCTGTGGACGGACTGATCGTCCTGATGATATGTCACGATGTCCGCCCCCGCCTCCTTGACGAGACGGCGGACGTTCTCGGTTTCTTTTTCCTCGTTTTTCCAAGCATTCGTCCATGCGACGACTACGCGCACTTTCGGGTTCAGACGGCGCGCGCCGAGGGCGAATGCGTTGATCTCGCGAGTGACCTCGGGATTCTGCATAGCCGCCACATAACCGATGACGTCGGTTTTTGTCTGCATAGCCGCCAACGCTCCGGCCAAATAACGGCCCTGATACATGCGAACGAAACAGGCCGTCACGTTTGGGGCTTTGATATCGCTGGTCATCGTGGCAAAAGTGACTTTCGGATTCTCGGAGATGGCGTCGTCCACAGTGGAAGGACGCGGGTTTCCGCACAGGAAGATCAAGCCCACGCCTTCTTTGGCCAAGTCATGCGCTGCCTGGCGGTATTCCTGGGCGTTCTTGCTTTCCCGCACGAGCAGCTCCACGTCGAAGTCTTCGCAGGCGTGCTTCAGGCTTTCATAATACGTTCCGCATTGCTTTGAGGCATCCATGCCGCAGGGAAGTATCAATCCGACCTTTACTGTTTGCGGCGTCTGCGTCGGCGCAAAGGCGAAGACGCCGAATATCCCTATCGCCACCAGAAAGAGGACGAATGCAATCAGCCAGCGGCCCCAGTCGGGAATCGCCCGGAAATATTTCATCATGACGACGCCTCCCGTTCGGCGCTCGAACTGCTCGGCGCCTGCCCTGAGCGGGCCAGCTCGATAAACGCGTCTTTCGGTATAGGCTTCGAGAAATAAAAGCCCTGCAAATAATCGACGGACAACTTCTGCGCCAACTGGAGCTGCTCTTCCGTTTCCACGCCTTCGATCGAGATCTTTCGCTGCATATCCCGGATCATGCGCACGCTGTTTTCGAGGATCGCGCGGCCGATGAGGTTCTTTTCCGCGTTCCACAGGATGGACTTGTCGAGCTTGACCGTATCGAAATCGAGGGAGAACACCGCCTGCATATTCGAGTAGCCGGTGCCGTAATCATCCATCGCAAACGTGAAGCCGTCTCTCTTCAGTTCGCGGATTACGCCGTCCAGCGCGTTGTAATCGTTCGTCGCCACCGTCTCGGTGATTTCGAAATTGATTTTTGACGGCTCCACCCCAAAAAGGTTGACGATGGATCTCACGCTGTCGGCGAAATCCGGCTGCACGCACTGGAGGATGGGAAGATTTACGCTGATATGGCTGAGACCCAGTTCGTCGGGGACGCCGCTGGTCAGGAATATGCAGACTTTTTCCAGCACGAATTCCCCGAGGTTTGCAATGAGGCCGGCCCGCTCCGCTGCCGGAATGAACTCGGCGGGCGGAATATTTCCCAGCACCCGGTCGTGGAGCCGGAGCAGGGCTTCAGCGCTTCTCAGGCGCAGCGAAGGCAGGTCATAAACCGGCTGGTAATAGACCTCGAAGGTGTGTTTCTCCAGCCCCCGATGAATCGCGCGTTCCACTTCGAGATGGCGCAGGAGATAGCTGAGGTCCCCGCCTGACAGCACCTTGTTTTCCGAATAGGCTGGGATCGGGTTGTCCGCCATGAACAGAACGTCTTCCGAAGACGAGAAGTTGTCGGGCGCCATGCCGCGGATGATTGCCGCATGCAGAAGCGTTTCCACCTTGTCGTTCTTCCAGGTCCTGTTGAATCGGTCCAGGATATGGGACGCGATATCCGCGGCCTGCTCTGCGTCATTTTGCGGGAGAAGGATGATATATGTGGAAAGATTTGCGTAATAAATGCAGTATGGAGGCACCAGCGTCCGAAGATAATCTGCCACGATACGCAAAAACGCATCGGAAGAGGCGGCGCCCATCGTGCGGTGCAACATACGCAGGTTCGTTATCTGCAGGCCGATGACCTGAAAGGGAAGCTTCATGGCGAAATAATTGTTGAGGTCCAACTGCAGCGCATATCGGTTGTGGGCGCCCGTCATCGTGTGGATGCGGGCGTCCTCGTCCTCGATGGAGAGCATCAGCCCCAGTGCCGCCAGCGCGTCCGTATAAAGCTCGATCAGGATGTCCTGCCAGATGACCTGTATGAGGATTCCGATGGAAACCAGGGAGATGAAAAATACCAGTGCGTTTCGCTTGGCTGAAGTCAGCGCGCGCCAATACCGGAGCAGGTTCTGCAGCCCCATCATCATATAGAAGAATGCCGCGACATAAATGGAATACGCGCCCCAATTCCGGTGATACTGGAACGCGCTGTCATAATGATATACCCAGTCTGTCAGCGGATTCATCAGGATCACGAACTCCGTGAAGAGGAACGGGAGAGAATACAAGACGAGCGTGCGCCGGGTGAGCTTCCAGGCGTTGCCGCAGACCAGGAACACATAGTAGGCGAATATCGGCGCCATCGCATCGTGGAAAACATAGGAAACGAATCGGGACATATCCGCGATGAAATGAGACTCCGCGCCGTACTGTCTCTCGAAAAAAATGACGCAAATCATGCTGACTGCGCAGAACAGCATATTGGCAAGGAGCATGATATAGATCTTGTTCTGCTGGCGAATGACGCGTCCTTGGAGCAGCGTGTAGCAAATGCAGGAAGCGCAGAGGAGGATTGCGCAGATATAGAAAGCGGAATAATGAAGCGTAGACATGAATTGCACGGCGCACCTCCTTTCCCGATGAAAAAGGAATTTTGTCACAGATAAAAATAAGCCGCAGGAAAGAGACCTTGCCCAAGCCTTTTCCTGCGGCTTGTCGGCGAACGCTAAGCCACTCTTTTATATGAATTATAGTGGAGAATAGTCATTTTTGCCATGCGACAAAGGCCCTACACACGTTTCGCGGACGGCCGGAAAGTGGGAACGTCTCACTGGCGGAAATCTTCACGAAGCGAAATGGATTTTCGTAAAAAGTGGACAGCGTTCCATCGCTTGCAGCACAAGGCATCTTGGATTTGGCTGAAAAGTTTCGGATTGCAGAAAAAATATTGCCGCAGGAAAATTTCTTCCTGCGGCAGCCTTTCTGCAATCATTACACGAATTTCATCACCGCGCGGATTTGTCCGCGATCCGAATACAGCTCGCAGCTTCCGCCGATTTGCAGCGTATACTCGCGAATCTCCATTGCCGTGCATCGGTTTTCAATAATCTGCTCGTGACGGACGCGGAACCGCGTCGCGCCCGTTTGGATATCCCGCCCTGTGCGCGTCACATAAAAGACGTCGCGGTCATACGTCTGCCCGGATTGCCCCGGCTCCGACGAAACGGAAAATAACTGGGCCTTTTGCTCTATACCTGTCAACACCGCTTTGCCGACCGCAACGGGCTGCTCGGCGTCCTGTTCCAAGTCGTAAAGCGTGATCTGCACCGAAAGCCGGGCCGTCGCCGCCTCCGAAACGGCGACGCCGCTCAAAAGCAAAAAGACGAACACCGCCGCGAAAAGCATGGCGTATCGTTTCATGTTTGCCGCCTCCTTTTTTGCAGTTCATCCAATATCGCGCTGCAGCCGCGCTGCACGTCGCGAAACGTCGCGTCGAAATCCCCCGTGTACCACGGATCGGCCACGCCCCGACGTTCTCCCGCGATTTCCATCAAAAGCCGCGTCTTTTTCGCGGGATCGCCCTGCGTCATGCGGGCGAGGTCGCGCATGTTCTCCTCGTCCATGGCGACGATGAAATC